>JBPEXU010000035.1:0-12511 GCA_052031225.1 Marinobacter sp.
CGGCCATGGCGATGGCGTTTTGCCCGACCACACCACCTCCGACTACGGTTACCCGAGCCGGACTGACCCCCGGCACGCCGCCGAGGAGCACGCCGCGCCCGCCCATCGATTTCTCCAGGCAGTGGGCTCCGGCCTGAATGGACATGCGCCCGGCCACTTCCGACATCGGCGCCAGCAGCGGCAGACGGCCGGCACGGTCGGTGACCGTTTCATAGGCAATGCAGGTCGCACCGGAAGCCACCAGATCGTCGGTTTGGGCCTGGTCCGGTGCCAGGTGCAGGTAGGTAAACAGCGTGTGATGTTCCCGCAACAGCGCTCGCTCGCTGGCCTGAGGCTCCTTCACCTTGACGATCATCTCGGCCTGTTCGAACACCTCCTCGGGGGTGTCCACCAGCTCAGCGCCGGCGTTCTGATAGTCGTCATCGGTAAACCCGATGGCCGCTCCGGCGGTGCGCTGAACAACCACCTGATGGCCATGGCTGCACAACTCATGGACTGCGGCCGGGGTCATCCCGACCCGGTATTCATGGTTTTTGATTTCCTTAGGTACACCTAACTTCATCACTGACCTCCTGCCACGCCGGGCAGCTGTATCGTTTGCATCCGCCCGAAGTGTAGTAAACGAGATGGGAGACAACGACACTAAATGCATCGGTTTGCCGGAATCAATGCTACATTCCGATAAGCAGCCACCGACGCAGGAGCGCCACACCATGAAACTCAGAGCCACGGCCGGCCTGGCCGCCCCCCTGATACTGGCGGGCAGCCTGGCGTTCGCCGACATCCAGACCCAAACCATTGAATACCAGGTGGGCAACCAGCCGTTTACCGGCTACCTGGCGTGGGACGATCAGTGGCAGGAACCGCGGCCCGGAGTGCTGGTGGTTCACGAGTGGTGGGGCCACAACGAGTTTGCCCGGCAACAGGCGAAAAAGCTGGCCGCCGCCGGCTATGCCGCCTTCGCCCTGGATATGTACGGAACCGGCAAACTGGCCGAGCACCCGGATACAGCCCGGCAATTCATGCAGGACGCCACCGGCGACCCGAAACAGATCCGGGTACGGTTCGAAAAGGCGCTCGATATCCTACGCAACCACGATTCGGTCGACGGTGAGCGGATCGCGGCACAGGGTTACTGTTTTGGCGGTGCGGTGGTGCTGAACATGGCAAGACTGGGGGTCGAGCTGAAAGGCGTGGTGAGCTATCACGGCGCGCTGGCCAGCCCGATCCAGGCACAGCCCGGGATGGTCAAGGCGCGCATCCAAGTCTATACCGGCGGCGCCGACACGATGGTACCTGCCGAGCAGGTGGCCGGACTGGTCCGGGAGATGCAGGAAGCGGGTGCCGATCTGACTCTGGTCAGTTTCCCGGGCGTCCTGCACTCGTTCACCAACCCCGAAGCGGACCGCTTTGCCGAGCGGTTCGGCATGCCCGTAGGCTACGACGAAGCCGCCGCCAGACGATCGTGGGACGGCACCCTCAACTTCTACCGGGAGATTTTCAGCGAGTGAGGCCGATCACCGCCCACAAAAAAAGGCAGCCTAAGCTGCCTTTTTCGCGTTGCCGAATCCGTTAAGGATTACAGGGCAACCACGTTCTCCGCCTGCGGGCCTTTCTGGCCTTGGGTCACGGTGAACTCAACCTGCTGGCCTTCGGCCAGGGTCTTGAAACCAGAACCCTGAATGGCGCTGTAGTGAACGAACACATCAGGTCCGCCTTCGCGAGTAATAAAGCCAAAACCTTTTGCTTCGTTGAAGAACTTAACGGTACCGGTAGTAGTAGACATACTTAACACTTCCTGAAATCAATCATTTAACTTGCCGTCGAACACCACCTCGGTGATCGTTCGGCGATTTACGGAAATACAGAACTCGCTTAATCAAAAACAGGACGGCACTACTGACTACAGGTACGTCTTATTCATGAAACGCTTAATTCACTGTTTCCATGGGCATCCACTCTACATGGGGCGCCGAAGAAAGCCAAGAGAATTTTCAGATAATTATGTAGGTGATGATACCCACACCAGGCCGTTCAGCCCTTCACCAAGGCAAAGGTATAGAAGCCCACGGCGGTCATCAGGATGGAGCCCACCACGTGGGCGAGGATGCCCAGCAACGCCATGGTCCACTTACCCTCCTGCAGGGCGGCGAACATTTCCAGGGAAAAGGTTGAGAACGTGGTCAGGGCACCGCACAGGCCGGTAATGGCGAACAGACGCCACTCCGGTGCCAGGCTGGTGCCGTGACTGAAATAGCCGATCAGCACCCCGATCAGCCAGCCGCCGGTCAGGTTGGCCACCAGGGTGCCATAGGGAATGGCGTGGTAGGTGCTGTTCAGCCAGAGGCCGAGCGCCCAGCGCAGGTTGGCGCCGATGACGGCGCCAACACTGACAGCAAGGACGGACAGCCACATCGCCGGATCTTACGCCGGATTGTGATCGATCAGAGTGTCCCTGTTACGGGCAAACTCGTCGAACGGGAAATCATCCACCGTCAACATCTCCAGCACCGACGCCTCGTAGTCGCGCATGAAGTCGGCTTCCTCCTGAGTAAACACCCCGGCCTCCAGAGCCGCCTCGAAACGCTCCTCCGGATGCAGGGCGGTCATCGGCAGCTCGCCCTTGCCGTAAGCCTTGGTGGCCTTCCGGTACAGCTGCTCGGCCTTCGGGTAGTCCTTCAGCAGGGCGTTGTAACGGGCGACCGGGTTCGGCACCTTGTCGTCGCCGTCGGTGGTCCAGGCGCTGGCGATCAGCTTCTGCCGCACCGGCGTGTCGGTTGAGATGGCACGGGCCAGTTTTCGGGTCAGCTCGTCACCGGGCGCATGCCAGCGACAACCCAGCGGCAGGGTGATGGCCCGCAGTGCCAGCGCCACCGGACGGGCCGGCAGGTTCTGCAGGAATTCATCCAGCGCCGATTCGGTGCGATGCAGCAACAGCGTCAGGCTGTATTCCATCAGTTCCTTTTCGCCCTCCACCGGCTGAGTCTCATGCCAGTTCTTGAGCACCATGGACGCCAGATAGAGGTTCGACAGCATGTCCCCCAGGCGGGCGGAAATCAGCTCGCGCATCTTCAGCTCACCGCCCAGGGTGGTCATGGCGGCGTCGGCACACAGACCAAAGGCGGCGCTGAAGCGGGCCACCGCCTGGGCGTAACGGCGGCTGGCGCTGTCAAACGGGACATCGGCCCGGCCCAGCCCCAGCGCCTGAGTGAAGGCCCGGGCGGCGTTGCCAAAGATCAGGCCGGCATGACCGAAAAAGGCCCGGTCAAACGCCTCGAGGTCGTCGTTGTCTTTGGCGGCCAGTTCATCCAGCACGTACGGATGGCAGCGAATGGCACCCTGACCAAAGATCATCAGGCTGCGGGTCATGATGTTGGCGCCTTCCACGGTGATCGACACCGGCGCGCCGCTGTAGCTCAGGCCCAGGTAGTTGCGGGGTCCCAGGGTCACGGTCTTGCCACCGTGCACGTCCATGGCGTCGGCCAGAGCGCCGCGCTGGAATTCGGTCAGGTGGTATTTGAGAATGGCCGAGGGTACCGCCGGCTTCTCGCCCTTGTCGATCATGTTGGCGGTGTGGTTGACCGCCGACTGGGCGATGTAAGTGCGGGCCGCAATCATCGCCAGCGGCGCCTGCACGCCTTCCATCTCGGCAACCGGCGTGTTGAACTGACGGCGAATCCGGGTGAAACCACCGGCCACGCCAGTGGCAAACGCGGCCAGCCCGGCAGCGCCGGACGGCAGGGTGATGCAGCGGCCAACCGAGAGGCATTCAACCAGCATACGCCAGCCCTGACCGGCCATGTCCTGACCACCGATGATGTAGTCCAGCGGAATGAACACGTCCTTGCCTTTGATCGGCCCGTTCATGAACGGACTGCCGATCGGGCAATGCCGGCGGCCGATTTCCATGCCCTTGGTGTCCCGGGGAATCAGCGCGCAGGTAATGCCGTAGTCCTTGGTATCGCCCAGCAGACCGTCCGGGTCGAACATCCGGAACGCCAGCCCGACCACGGTGGCGATCGGCGCCAGGGTGATCCAGCGCTTTTCGAAGTTGAGCCGGATACCGATGACTTCCTTGCCCTCGAACTCGCCTTTGCAGACGATGCCGGTGTCCGGCAGCGAGGTGGCGTCTGAGCCCGCGCGCGGGCCGGTCAGGCCGAAGCAGGGAATCTCGCGACCGTCCGCCAGTCGCGGCAGGTAATAGTTTTTCTGCTCTTCGGTACCGTACTTGAGCAGCAACTCACCCGGCCCCAGGGAGTTGGGCACCCCCACGGTCACCATCAGCATTTCGTTGGAGGCCAGGCGCTGCAGCACGGCGGTCTGGGCCTTGGCGGAAAAACCGAGGCCACCGTATTCCTTCGGGATGATCATGCCGAAGAACTTTTCCTTCTTCAGGAAATCCCACAGTTCCCGAGGCAGATCGGCCCGCTCGACGGCAATATCCCAGGCGTTGCACATGGCGATGGCCTGATTGCACTGATTGTCGAGGAACGCCTGTTCTTCCTCGCTGAGCCCGGTGTAGCGGTTGATCAGGAGGTTGTGCCAGTCCGGTTTACCGGTGAACAGTTCGCCATCCCAACCGACCGTCCCGGCTTCCAGGGCGGCCTTCTCGGTGTCGGACACTTTCGGCGCCACTTTCTTGAACATCGCGAACACCCGCGGGGTCAGCCAGTTCTTGCGCATACCCGGCAGGCCGGCAGCGGCGGTTGCGGCCGCCCCGACAAACAGAATCAGCGCCAGCCAGCCGGACGCAAACATCCAGGACAACACGCCCACCACCGCCATGACGCCGATGGCCGGCTTGGCGCCCGCCTCCCGGCGCATGACGGCCAGCAGGCCTGCCAGCGCAATCAGAAACAGAATGAACGTCATCATAGGTCCTACCTGTCCTCCATGAATTGAGAGCCCCCGGAACCCCGCCAACGGGCGGCCGGGTTCCGGGGCAACCAAGACTACGTATCGGTACGCTCACGGTACCTTATCGGATGAAGACTGACCAGCAACTGCCGCACAGTCAGTCAGTTACACGCGCTACGCGGTAATGATCACGCGAATCCCCTCCAGCGACAGGCTGGCGTGTTCGATGGCCTCGCGGGCCGCCGCCAGCTGCTGCCGGAGATAATCGATTTCGGTATCGCGAATGGCCGGATTGACCTTCCGCAAGGCTTCCAGGCGACGGATCTCTGGCTCAAAACTGGCCTCGACGCGCGCCAGCGCCTGTTCCTTCAGCGGCTGGAGGTGCGGTTTTGACAGGCGCACGGCGTGATCCACCATGGTTTCCACCTGCGGCCGAATCTGCGGCACGATCGCCTGCGCCGTCCGGCGGCGGATGTTCGAACACAGTTCGTTCAGGCGCTCATGGGGCAACGCCGCCGACAACTCCTTGCCGTTGACATCCACCAGCAAGCGCAGCGGCGACACCGGCAGATACCGGGTCAGTTGCAGCGATTCCGGTGCCGGACAATGCACCGTGAACAGCGCCTCCATCAGCAGCGTGCCCGGAGGCAACGCTTTCACCGACAGGCTGGCGAGCGCCGCCTTGCCCAGGCCCGAGCTGGTCACCGAATCCATGATCCCGGTCACCAGCGGGTGCTCCCAGCTCATGAACGCCAGATCCTCGCGTTCCAGCGCCTGCTCCCGGCTCCAGGTGACCGTCAGGCCGTCCTCCGGCAACCCGGAAACATGACCGGCCTGATACTGCTCGCCGGGCCGGAGCACGTCGGAGTGTTCGCCGTGATCCTCAACATCCACCCCCAGAATGTCGCAGGCTTCGAGCAGGTAATCACGCACCTGAGCCGAGTTTTCCTCGGCCTCGATGGTGCCGATCAACGCCTCGGCCACGTCCCGGCGACAGGAGTTGAGTTCAATCAGCGCATCCCGGCCCTGCTGCAACAGCGCCTTGAGCCGCTCGGTTTCCGCCCGGGAGCTGGCGATCAGCGGCGCCAGTGCGTCGGCTTGGCCGTCGACGGCACGCTGCCAGGACTCCCGCACCCGCTCCTGGACCGCAACGCCCACCGAACAACTCTCGGCGAACGCATTGAGCCCGTCCTGATACCACCGGTACAGCACTTCCTGAGTGGTGCCCTGCAGATAGGGGATGTGAATACGGATGGCCTCGGTCTGGCCAATCCGATCGAGCCGGCCGATGCGCTGCTCAAGCAGATCCGGGTTGGCCGGCAGATCAAACAGCACCAGATGATGGGCAAACTGGAAGTTGCGGCCCTCACTGCCGATCTCGGAACAGATCAGCGCCTGGGCACCCTGCTCCGCATCGGCAAAATAAGCCGCTGCCCGGTCCCGCTCGACCAGGCTCAGGTGCTCGTGGAAGGCCGCCGCCCGGATACCTGCCCGCAACTGCAGGTAATGCTCCAGCGCCATGGCGGTCTGGGCGTGGGCACAGATCACAACGACTTTGGCCGGGCGCAGGTGCTTGAGGGTTTGCTCAAGCCAGTTGACCCGAGGATCCTCCGCCAGCCATTGCTCGTCGGCCCAGCCCTGCTCCGGGCTCAGTGCCGCCAGGCCCGCAGTCGCGCCGTCATACAGCGCCGGGCACGGCAGCGGCACCGGCTGCGGCCGACGCTCGGGGAAACCCTGTATCGCCGCCCGGGTGTTCCGGAACAGCACCCGACCAGTGCCATGGCGGTCGAGCAAGGCATCGATAATCGCCTGACGGGCATCCGGAGCGGCCTCCAACTCAGGCAACTCGTCCCCCAGCCAACCCTGCAGGGCGGCCCGATCCTCAGCCTCGATCTGACCGCTGGCCTGAAGCCGGCGCACCACCCGATTGATCGCTTCGTACTGACTCTCCTCCTGACGGAACGCCTCCAGATCGTGGAAGCGGGCCGGGTCCAGCAGCCGCAGCCGGGCAAAATGGCTGGCCACACCCACCTGCTCCGGCGTAGCGGTCAGCAACAGCAGGCCCTGGGCACGGGCGGACAACGCTTCCACGACCTGGTATTCCGGGCTGGCCGCCTCCGGCTCCCAGGCCAGATGATGGGCTTCGTCCACCACCATCAGATCCCAGTCTGCCGCCAGCGCGTCCCGGCGCGCGTGTTCGCTGCCGGTGAGAAAATCCAGGCTACACAGGACCAGCTGTTCGGACTCGAACGGGTTTTCCGCATGCTCATCGCCAAAGATGCGATTCACCAGGGCATCGACATCGTCCTCGGCCGCCTTGATCGCGTCGTACCGGGCTTGATCGACGATGGAAAAACGCAGGTTGAAGCGGCGCAGCATTTCCACCAGCCATTGATGGATCAGCGAGTCCGGCACCACCACCAGCACCCGCCGAGCCCGACCGGTGTGCAACTGGTAGTGCAGGATTAGGCCCGCCTCGATGGTCTTGCCCAGGCCGACCTCATCGGCCAGCAGCACCCGGGGGGCGTAACGTTTCGCCACCTCGTGGGCCAGGTAAATCTGGTGCGGCAGGTGCTGGGTGCGAGCGCCGATCAGCCCCTGTGCCGGGGAGGCCCGGAGCCGGTCCAGATGCTGCAGGGTGGCGTAACGCAGGCGAAATGCCCCGTTGCGGTCAAACTGGCCGGCAAACAGGCGCTGATGCGGGGCGGAGAAATTGACCGAGCCGGCCAGTTTCACTTCCGAAATCTGGTGTATGTTTTCGCCGTCGTCGGCGTGATACATCAGCACACCGCCGATGTCCTCGACCGCGCGCACGATGTATCGGTCACCGTCGAAAGTCTCGATTTCCTCTCCCTGCTGATAGACGATGCGTGACAACGGCGCATTGTCGATGGCGTAAGTGCGCTCCTCGTCGGCGGCCGGAAAGCCGAGGGTGACCCGCCGCCCGGCAATCTCCGTGACAATGCCCAGGCCCAGGCCGGTATCGCTGTGGCTGACCCAGCGCTGACCGATGACAAATTCCGATGTATCCAAGCAACCTCCAAACCGAATTACTGATCGTCTGATCCGCGTTCCCGCACCCAGTAAGCCGTCGCGCCGCACACCGCCGCCGGCACCACCACCAGATTCAGCACCGGCACCATCGCCGCCAATGCCACCGGCAGGCCGAAGCCCAGCGCCGACAGGCGGGTCTGCTCCAGCAGCCGGCGCAGGGCCGGGAAACTGACCTTGTGGTTGTCCGCCGGGTAATCCACGTACTGCAGCGCCATCATCCAGCTGTTGAAAAGAAACCACAGCACGGCGGCGACCAGGTTGATGACCGGAATCAGACCAAGGATGAACAGCCCCAGTGCCCGGGGCAGGTAATACAGAATTTTCTGGACTTCCCGCCACAACACCCGGGGCATGTCCTTGATGATGCTGGTCCAGCCGTCGTCGGTACTCACCTCCTGGCCGGTCAGGTGCTTTTCCGTAAGTTCGGCCAGATAGCCGTAGAACGGCGAGCCGATCAGGTTGGCGACAATCACAAAACCGTACGCCAGCATCAGCAGAATCACCGCGCCGTACAGCAGCCAGAACAGCCAGTCCAGCGCCTGCAGCCAGGCCCAGTCCGGCAGCCAGCCCATCGCCGTGGCAATCAGCACGGCAAAACCTTCGGCCATAACATAGAACAGCAGACCAAACAGCAGGACATTGATCACCAGGGGAATCACCACAAACAGCCGCAGTCCTGGCTGCCGGATCAGACGGAATCCTTCACCCAGGTAGCCCAGTCCGCGAAAGAAATTACCTTTGAGCATCGCTGGTTGCCTCTCCGCTTCGGTGACAGTGACGGGGCGCAAAGCATATCATGTTGCCAGACATCCCACAGCCCGAACGGCTCCGACGGAACGCGCCATGGCCCGATTCAAGCAGCAACTGAACCAACTGATGAGATACCGTCCGCTCTGGCGCGTCGCTCTGCTGATGTCGGTGATTGCCATCGTCATCCTGGCCACCCTCGACACCCAATACCCGATACCATCGACGCCGAGCGACAAGATCAACCACCTGCTCGCCTTTCTGGAGTTGACGGTGCTGACCCGGCTGGCATGGCCGGAACTGCGCCCCTACTGGTCAGTGCCGGCATTGCTGCTGTTCGGGCTGGCACTGGAAATCGTGCAGGCCTATCTGCCGTACCGGGATTTTTCTCTGGCCGACCTGGCCGCCGATGCCGCTGGTATCTTTATCGGCCTGCTGCCCTGGCCAGGCCTCCCCCGGGCGGGCAAACTGGACTTGCGAAATTCGCCCAAATCCTTGTGAGACATTTCCTACATTTGCGTAAGTTTTTTTAGCCAACCGCTGTACGCAAACTGGGGAATTCGACCACCCGAAATATCTATCCTGTTGTTATTCAAAGGCCAAAAAAACGGCAGCGGCTATCCCATCCGGCCAATTGGTGCAGTCGTCACGGGTTTGTCACCGGCCGATTGGTATAGTGTTGTTGTCAAGGATGACATGGATAAGGACGACGCATCGGAAGCACCCCGGCATGGATTGCGGGGAGAGGCAAGGACACAGGGACGCCTCGCTTAAGGGATAACAATTTGGAACGCTGGCTCGGATGCCGGCACCACGGAGTGGGAAAAGGACTCGCAACAGGGCAGTTGCCAATGCGCATGGAGGCGCCGACTTGTTCCGAGAGAGGGTAGCCAGTTGGCTGCCCTTTATTTTTTTCGGAACGCGCGATAAATCCTCACCCGATTGAACTCCTCAAATTCGTTCAGATCCGGCCAGGTCCGGGCCTCGATGACCGCCTGCCGGCAGTAGCGCCCATCGCCCAAATCCCGAACCCGGGAGTCCGCCAGCAAAACCTCCGGCGCCGCTGCCAGAAATTCGTTCAGCAACGGTCGGTTATCCGGGTCGTAGAGCACGTCCGCTGCCAGCACCAGATCAATACCCGCCGGTCGACGGTGCCAGTCGTCGCAACGGCTCAGGGTCACGCCGTTGAGCCCGGCATTGGCCTGAGCCGCATCCAGCGCCGCCGGGTCCAGATCGCAGGCGATCACCCGGGCGGCGCCGGCTTTGGCGGCGGCGATGGCGACCACACCGGACCCGGTGCCGAAATCGAGCACTGTTTTACCCGCCACCGACTCCGGATGGTCCAGAATCCATTGCGCCAGTACCTGCCCGCTGGCCCAACAGAACGACCAATAGGCCGGCTCGGCGACCACCGCCTGGGCCTCGTCGTGGGACAACGGGCCGTCCAGCACCGCCGGATCGAACAGATACAGCTCCAGCGCCCGACACCCGGCCGGTCGGGTGGCCGCCACCCGGCCACGACGCAACGTTTGACGGAGGTGCTGATTGAGTCGGTCCGGTGTCATGGAATCTCCTGCAGAAATTGAAGCCGCGGCCATTGTAACCCCAGGTCGTGCCACCACCAGCATCCGCGATGGCAAGACAGAAAAATCGTCAATCCGTTATACTTTCGCCTCATTCATACCAACCCGCAGACCCGTGCTATGGCCAGCAGACCAGACACCGACGACTATCTGTCCCTGTTTCTGAACGACGTGCCTCTGATGGACGTCCGGGCACCGGTGGAATTCGCCAAAGGCAGCTTTCCGAGCGCGGAAAATGCGCCCTTGATGAACGACGAGGAGCGCCATCGGGTCGGCATCTGTTACAAGGAGAAGGGCCAGGACAAAGCCATTGAGCTGGGGCACCAGCTGGTGTCCGGCGACATCAAGGCCCAGCGCATCGAGGCCTGGAAACGGTTTGTCGCCCGCCACCCCGAGGGCTACCTGTTCTGCTTCCGGGGCGGGCTCCGGTCCCGTCTGACCCAGCAATGGATTAAAGACGCCGGCATCGACTACCCCTTGGTCAAGGGCGGCTACAAGGCCCTGCGCCGATTCCTCATCGACAGCCTGGACGAACGCATCCGGAAAGATGAGTTTATCGTCCTCAGTGGCCGCACCGGCACCGGCAAGACCCGAGTGCTGCAGCAACTGCCCAACCCGGTCGACCTGGAGCGTCTGGCCAACCACCGGGGCTCGAGTTTTGGCCGCCAGGTGACCCCGCAGCCGTCGCAGATCGATTTCGAGAACCGGCTCGCCATTGCCCTGCTCAAAGCCCATCACCGGGTCGGCGGACCGGTCTATCTGGAAGACGAGAGCCGGCTGATCGGCCGCTGCGCGTTGCCTGAATCGCTCCGCCTGCGCATGGCCGAGGCGCCGCTGCTGATTCTCGAGCAGCCAATGGCCGAGCGGGTTGCCATCATCCGCAAGGACTATGTCGAGGACATGCACGCCGACTACGTCAAACGCGACGGCGAAGCCGCCGGCTGGCAGAACTTCCGGGACTACCTGCTGTCCGCCATCGACCGCATCCGCAAGCGCCTGGGCGGTGCCCGCCACCAGCAGCTGCGTTCGCTGATGGCGCAGGCGCTTGAGCGCCAGGAAACACAGGGCGACCTGCACGGCCACGATGCCTGGATCGAAGCCCTGCTCAACGACTACTACGACCCCATGTACGATTATCAGCTCAGCCAGAAACAGGGCCGCATTCTGGTCCGAGGCGGCCCCGAGGTCATCGTCGCGCACACCAGAGTCGCGCAATCGGCGTAATCGTCTGCATCAATTTCTGACCCGGCGGGCGATCGTCTGCTATAACAAGGGGCAGACCCACTCCGACGTTACCGCCCCAACGATCCCTTACACTCACCAAGACCGACCGATGAACAAGGAGTTGCAATAATGGAAGACCTGTTTGGCGCCAATGGAAAAGCCTCCGAACTGATGGACCAGGCCATTGCTCTGGTGATGACCTATGCCCCCAAGGTGGTGCTGGCGATCATCACATTGATTGTCGGCCTGTGGCTGATTCGCAAATTCGTGGGCCTGCTTGACCACAAACTGGGCCAGAAAGACCCCACCCTGAACAAATTCCTGTGTGGCCTGGTCAGCGCGTTGCTGAAAGTGCTGCTGCTGATCTCAGTCGCCTCCATGATCGGCATCGCCACCACCTCGTTCATCGCCATTGTCGGTGCCGCCGGCCTGGCGGTTGGTCTGGCGCTGCAGGGCAGCCTGGCCAACTTCGCCGGCGGGGTACTGATCCTGATTTTCAAACCCTTCAAGGTCGGTGACGTGGTCGAGGCTCAGGGCTATCTGGGCACGGTGCGGGAAATCAGCATCCTGTACACCATCATGGACACCTTCGATAACCGCCGAATTGTGGTCCCGAACGGTCAGCTGTCCAACGCCAGCCTGACCAATCTGAGCGCCTATGAGACCCGGCGCTGCGACATGACCTTTGGCATCGGCTATGGCGACGACATCGACAAGGCCAAAGACATCTGCCAGCGCCTGATCCGGGAAGACGAGCGCGCCCTGAGCGATCCTGAGCCGCTGGTCGTGGTTGGCAATCTGGGCGACAGTTCGGTCGATCTCACCGTCCGGGTCTGGCTGAAATCCGGCGACCTCTGGCCGTTCTACTGGGACATGCAAGAGCGAGTGAAGAAAGCGTTCGACGCCGAAGGCATCAGCATCCCGTTCCCGCAGCGGGACGTGCACCTCTACAAATCCGAGTGAACCGTTTCGCATTGATACAACCGGTTACTCGCAAAGACGGCAACCTTGACTAAGCTGAGCTGTAAGGCAGGGGCGCAATCGGT
>JBPEXU010000350.1:0-3931 GCA_052031225.1 Marinobacter sp.
TATTGACAAAGGTGTGTCCGGTTGCACATTCGGACTGCGCAATTTCGTTTTCGTGATGCGGGAACAGCAGATCTGGCCCGCCACCATGGATATCGAAGGTGTCCCCCAGACAGCGGGTGGACATCGCCGAACATTCGATGTGCCAGCCCGGACGCCCGTCGCCCCATGGCGACGGCCAGCTCACTTCACCGGGTTTGGCCGCTTTCCACAAGGCGAAATCGGCGGGGCTGCGCTTGGCTTCCTGCACGTCGACACGAGCACCGGCCACCAGGTCCTCGAGCTTTTTCTTGCTGAGCTTGCCGTACCCCGGGAACGACTCGACGGAAAAATAGACATCGCCATTGTCCGCGGCGTAGGCATGGCCGCTGCTGATCAGCTTGTGAATCATGGCAATGATGTCGTCGATGTAGGCTGTCGCCCGAGGCTCTTCATTGGGCGACAGGACACCGAGCCTCGCCTCGTCCTCGTGCATGGCCTGGATCATCCGCCCGGTGAGGTCGGTGTAGACCTCACCATTCTCCTCGGCCCGGCGCAAGATTTTGTCGTCGATGTCGGTAATGTTGCGGACGTAGTGGACGTCGTAACCACGGTGCCGCAGGTATCGGGTGATCACATCGAAGGCCACCAGAACCCGGGCATGGCCGAGGTGACAGTAATCGTAAACCGTCATGCCGCACACATACATGCGCACCTTGCCGGGCTCGATCGGCTTGAAGACTTCCTTTTGCTGGGTCAGCGTGTTGTAGATACGGATCACTTGCCCCCCTTAGCCCAGGAATCCCGCAGGGTAACGGTACGGTTGAATACCGGCCGACCGGCAGCGGCGGTCTGCGCCTGATCGCAGAAGAAGTAGCCCTCGCGCTCAAACTGATACGGCAGATCGGTGCGCGGCTTGGCCAGGCCTTTTTCGACCCGGGCACCCTGGAGCACCACCAGGGACTCCGGATTGAGGTGATCGATAAAGTCGCCGTCCTTGTCGCTGTCCGGCGCCTCGTGATTGAACAGGCGATCGTAAAGATGGATGTCCGCCTCGACGCTGTCGGCTGCCGAAACCCAGTGGATAACACCGTTGGGCTTGTAGCCATCCGGATTCACCCCAAGCGTCGCCGGGTCATACTCGCACTTGAGCTCGACAATCTCACCGGCGTCGTCACGGACGATGTCCTTGCAGGTCATGACGTAGCCGCCGCGCAGGCGCACCGCCTGATTCGGCGCCAGGCGCTTCCACTTACGCGGCGGCTCTTCGGCGAAGTCCTCGCGGTCGATGTACAGCTCCCGGCTCCAGGTCACTTCCCGTTCGCCCATGTCCGGGTTCTGCGGATGCACCGGCAGCGTCAGGGTTTCCGTCTGACCTTCCGGGTAATTGGTCAGGGTTACTTTCAGCGGCCGCATCACGCACATGGCGCGCGGTGCCCGGGCGTTCAGATCTTCGCGGATGGCATGCTCCAGCATGCCCACATCGACGGTACCGCCGGCTTTGTTAACCCCGATCATGTCGCAGAAACTGCGGATGGACTCGGGCGTGTAACCGCGGCGGCGCATACCGGAGATGGTCGGCATTCGGGGGTCGTCCCAGCCGTCGACGTAGCCTTCATCGACCAGCCGCTTGAGCTTGCGCTTGGAGGTAATGGTGTAGTTAAGGTTGAGCCGGGCAAATTCGATCTGACGCGGATGGCACGGCACCGAGATGTTGTCGAGCACCCAGTCATACAGCGGCCGGTGATCTTCGAACTCCAGGGTACACAGGGAGTGGGTAATACCTTCCAGCGCATCCGAGATTGGGTGGGTGTAGTCGTACATCGGGTAAATGCACCACTTGTTCCCGGTCTGGTGGTGTTCCGCGTAGCGAATCCGGTACAGAATCGGGTCGCGCAGGTTGATGTTGGGCGACGCCATGTCAATTTTGGCCCGCAGCACCAGCTCACCGTTCTGGTACTTGCCGTCCCTCATATCCCGGAACAGGCGCAGGTTTTCCTCAACGGGACGGTCCCGATACGGGCTGTTCTTGCCCGGCTCTTTGAGCGTTCCGCGATACTCGGCCATTTCCTCCGCGGTCAGGGCGCAGACGTAGGCCTTGCCCTTCTCGATCAGTTCTTCGGCAAAGTTGTAGAGCGCGTCAAAGTAGTCCGACGCATACCGAACCTCGCCCTGCCATTTGTACCCGAGCCACTCGACGTCGCGCTTGATGGCATCGATGTATTCCTGGCTCTCTTTCTCCGGATTGGTGTCGTCAAAGCGCAGGTTGCACTCGCCCCCAAACGTCTCGGCGATGCCAAAGTTCAGACAGATGGACTTGGCGTGACCGATGTGGAGGTAGCCGTTCGGCTCCGGCGGGAAACGGGTCACCACTTTGCCGGTGTGTTCACCCTTGGCAATGGCGTCTTCGATCAGGCTCTGGATAAAGTTGTGGGCTTTCTTCGATTCGGCGCTCATACAATCTCTGTCGACAGGGGTTGAATCTGAAACCGCCTATTATACTCACAATTCCTTGCCGGACTCATGCATCGCGGAAAACACTTGAGTACAATAATGCGTCTGAAATAACCCAACCCCTGAATTAGGAAACCCTGATGATTCTGCTGCAAACCAATCTTGGTGATATCAAGCTCGAACTGGACTACGACAAGGCCCCGGAAACGGCCAAGAACTTTGAGCAGTACGTGCGTGACGGTTTTTACGACGGACTTATCTTTCACCGGGTCATCAGCAACTTCATGATTCAGGGTGGCGGTTTTGAACCCGGCATGACCCCGCGCAAAACCCGGGAGCCGATCCAGAACGAAGCGGACAACGGCCTGAGCAACATGGTCGGCACCATTGCCATGGCCCGCACCATGGACCCACATTCCGCCACCGCCCAGTTCTTCATCAACGTCGAGAACAACGGTTTTCTGGATCACACTGCGAAAACCGCCGAAGGCTGGGGTTACTGCGTCTTCGGCAAGGTTGTCGAGGGCATGGATACCGTGAACAAGATTCGCGCCGTGCGCACCACCATGCGCGCTGGCCATCAGGATGTTCCCGCCGAAGACGTGGTCATCGAGAAAGCCGAGGTTCTGGAGGACGCGTGATCACGCTGTTTATCTCAGATCTGCATCTGGAAGAGTCGCGTCCGGACATCACGGCAGCGTTCCTGGACTTCCTGCAGCGCCAGGCCGCAGGCGCCGAGCGACTGTTCATTCTGGGTGACTTTTTCGAGGCGTGGATCGGTGATGATGAGCGCACACCGCTGCAGGAAACCGTTGCCGAGGCGCTGAGGGCGCTCAGCGAAAACGGAACCGCGCTCTTTCTGATGCACGGCAACCGGGACTTTCTGATCGGTGAAGCGTTCTGTCAGCGCATCGGCGCCACGCTTCTGGATGACCCGACGGTAGTGGATCTGTATGGCGTCCCGACCCTGCTGATGCACGGCGACAGCCTGTGCACGGCGGATGTCGAGTATCAGAAATTCCGCGCCAATATGCGCAATCCCCAGTGGCAGCAGATGATTCTGTCCCGGCCACTGGCCGATCGCCAGCAGATGGCTCGCCAGCTGCGGGAAATATCGATGGCCAAGAACCAGGGTAAGGAAGCGTACATTATGGACGTGACGCCCGAAGAGGTCGTTCGGGAGATGGAAGCGCACCAGGTGCAGCGCCTGATTCATGGCCACACCCACCGACCGGCGGTGCATGATCTGACGGCAAACGGGAAGCCGGCGAAGCGCATCGTCCTGGGCGACTGGGATAAAAACGTCTGGTGGCTGGAAGTGCGACCAGACTCGGAGCCCGAGCTGCTGAGCCAGCCGTTGGCCAGCTGACCATAACACGATAATCCGGCACAACAGAGGGGGCGACACGCCCCCTCTTCCGGTTTTCAGTGCTGGAGAATCTGCTCCAGAAACTTCTGGGTCCTGGGCTCCCGCGGATTGCTGAAAAACTCCTTGGGGGGG
>JBPEXU010000351.1:0-3373 GCA_052031225.1 Marinobacter sp.
GTGAAAGCGAGGCACGGGCGGCTCCTGCAGTGGCTTATTCCGGGCAGACAGCGGAAATGGGAAAAAGTGCCTTGTCTGGGTTAGGTTACGTGTATATAGTGTTTGATGTCCTGGTCAACTACCAGATGTAGTGGTCAATCTCTGGCCAACTCGGGTAGTCGGGAATCCGGTGAGAATCCGGAACTGACGCGCAGCGGTATTGGGGAACGAGCGTGGCAAAGAAGACACTGGCGCAAGCCGGGAAGTCGCCACGCAAGGCCGAACCGGACGGTTCCTGCCCCTAAGTCCGAAGACCTGCCAGGCACACAGACTGCACCTTCGCGTTTCAAGGTGAGCAGATCGGTCATCCCTGCCCGGCTGACGGGCGCGGTGTGCCCCTGCGTGCGCGAAGGTTGACGGAATCCACGCGACTCAGGAGAACACCATGTCCGCCTCTGCTCTGGCTGACGCCCAGCCCATTCCCGCATCCGATACCCAATCCCTTCAGGTCATCAAACGTAACGGCACCCTGGTCGGGTTCAACCCGTCCAAGATCAGCGTCGCGGTCACCAAGGCGTTTCTCGCCGTGGAAGGCGACCAGGCGGCCGGATCGGCCCGCATCAACGAGGCCGTTCGCAGTGTCACCGATCAGGTGGTCCGGGCCATTCGACGCCGGCTGCAGGCGGGCGGCAAAGTGCACATCGAAGACATTCAGGATCAGGTCGAACTGGCACTGATGCGCACCGGCGAGCAGAAAGTCGCCCGCGCCTACGTCTTGTACCGGGAGGAACACGCCCGCAAACGGGCTCATGAGACACCGGTGGAAGCGCACCCGCACCTGACCGTGCGCACCGCCGCCGGTGCGGTGGCACCGCTGGACCTGGGCCGGATGAAGCAACAGGTGGCGCAGGCCGCGGCCGGGCTGGACGGTATTGATGGCGACAGTTTGGTGGAAGACGCCCTGCGTAACCTGTACGACGGCATTGCCGAAACCGAGGTGTTGTCGGCGTTGATCATGACCGCCCGCAGCCGCATCGAACAGGAGCCGGATTACAGCGCCGTGACCGCGCGCCTGTTGCTTGAGCAGCTGCGCCTGGAAGCCGCCGAAGCGCTCGGACTGGCGCCCAACCAGCCCCTGGCCGAGCTGTACCCCGAAGCCCTGACGGCGTTCGTTCACGCCGGTATCCGATACGAACTGCTGGACGAGGCACTGGCGGGGTTTGATCTGGAGCGCCTTGGCGCGGCGCTGAAACCCGAGCGGGATCACCAATTCGGCTTTCTTGGCCTGCAGACCCTGTACGACCGCTACTTCCTGCACTGGCGCAACGCCCGCCTGGAACTGCCCCAGGTGTTTTTCATGCGCGTGGCCATGGGCCTGGCGTTGCGCGAGGACGACCCCAACGCCCGGGCGATCGAATTCTACGACCTGCTGTCCAGCTTCGATTACATGGCCAGCACGCCCACCCTGTTCAACAGCGGCACCCGTCATCCCCAGCTGTCGTCCTGCTATCTGACCACCGTGCCGGACGATCTCGAAAGCATCTACGGTGCCATCCGCGACAACGCCCTGCTGTCCAAATGGGCCGGGGGACTGGGCAACGACTGGACCCCGGTCCGGGCGCTGGGCTCGCACATCAAGGGCACCAACGGCCAGAGCCAGGGCGTGGTGCCGTTCCTGAAAGTGGTGAACGACACCGCGGTCGCGGTCAATCAGGGCGGCAAGCGCAAGGGCGCCGTCTGCGCCTACCTCGAGAGCTGGCACCTGGACATCGAGGAATTTCTGGAGCTGCGCAAGAACACCGGCGATGAGCGTCGCCGCACCCACGACATGAACACCGCCAACTGGGTGCCGGACTTGCTGATCGAACGTATGCGCGAAGACCGGGACTGGACCCTGTTCTCGCCCAGCGATGTGCCCGATTTGCACGATCTTTACGGCAATGCGTTCCGGGAACGGTATGAACACTACGAAACACTGGCCGAGCAGGGCAAGATCTCGCTGTTCAAAAAAGTTCCGGCCAGGCAGCTGTGGCGGAAAATGCTCACCGTATTGTTTGAAACCGGCCACCCCTGGATCACCTTCAAAGACCCCTGCAACCTGCGTTCGCCCCAGCAGCATCAGGGCGTGGTGCACAGCTCCAACCTGTGCACCGAAATCACCCTGAACACCAGCGCCGAGGAGATCGCCGTCTGCAATCTGGGCTCGGTGAACCTGGCCGCCCACATCGCCAATGGCGAACTGGACGTACAGCGCCTGGAACGCACCGTCACCACCGCCGTGCGCATGCTGGACAACGTCATCGACCTCAACTACTACGCCGTCCCCCAGGCCCGTCATGCCAACCTCCGGCACCGGCCGGTCGGGCTTGGCCTGATGGGCTTCCAGGACGCCCTGTACAAGCTCGGTTTGGCCTACGCCAGCCCGGACGCGGTCGAGTTTGCCGATCTGGCCATGGAACAGCTCAGCTACTTCGCCATCCGCGCTTCCGCCGAGCTGGCGGCCGAGCGGGGCACCTACGACAGCTATCCGGGCTCGCTGTGGGATCAGGGCATCCTGCCGATCGATTCCATCGAATTGCTGCGCCAGAACCGGCGGCAAGGGGATCTGGAGGTGAACACCGAGGCCCGACTGGACTGGACCCCGGTGCGCGAACTCATCGCCCGGCATGGCATGCGCAACAGCAACGTCATGGCCATCGCCCCCACCGCCACCATCTCCAACATTGTCGGCGTGTCCCAGTCCATCGAACCGGCGTACCAGAACCTGTTCGTGAAATCGAACCTGTCCGGCGAATTCACCGTGGTCAATCCGGCTCTGGTGCGGGACCTCAAGGCCGCAGGCCTGTGGGACAACGTCATGGTCAACGACCTCAAGTACTTCGACGGCTCGGTGCAGCAGATCGACCGCATCCCGGCCGAACTCAAGGCCCGCTACGCCACCGCCTTCGAAATCGACGCCCGTTGGTTGGTTGAAGCCGCCGCCCGCCGCCAGAAGTGGCTCGACCAGGCCCAGAGCCTCAACCTGTATATGGCCGAACCCAGCGGTAAAAAGCTGGACGCCCTCTACCAACTGGCCTGGGAACGCGGCCTGAAAACCACCTACTACCTGCGCTCCCTGGGCGCCACCGGTGCCGAGAAAGCCGCACCGGTGCAGGCAGCCCCGGCACCGCAGGTGTGCTCCATCGATAACCCGGATTGCGAGGCGTGTCAGTAACCACTCACTGACCTGAAACCCCATTTGGACATCACGTCTTGGCCTGTCGAACCGGGTTGACCCTCCTTTCGAAAATGGCTGTGGCCAGGGCCGGCCACAGCCAAGCCCCCAGGGATGGGGTTACGGGCGGCCTTCGGGAGGAGGGCTGCTCGGTTCCTGCCCTTGAACAGACAGGCGAGG
>JBPEXU010000352.1:0-3669 GCA_052031225.1 Marinobacter sp.
CGAGGGTCGAAATCGGACTTCGCCCGTTTCAGGAAGGAGCCAGCAGCGCCCAGGTTTGCCCACCCCTGGTCATCCTGAACATGATCCCACGCACGGCGCAGCAGCCGAACGATTTCTGGCGCTGACTTGATCGGCGTCGTTTTTTCTGCGGGCGGAGCGTCTCGTTCTGCCTCTTCTACGACTTCGGCAGAAAGATTCTCGGTTAACAGGAAATCGTCACAGGCGTTACGAAAAGACGTCGGCGTCTTGTTCTCACCAAAACCAAACACATAGATTTCATCTTCCCTGAGCCGGGAAGCCAACTTCGTAAAGTCGCTATCGCTGGAAACGAGTGCAAACGCGTCAAACTTCCGAGAATACAGGAGATCCATTGCGTCAATAATCATCGACGCGTCTGTCGCGTTCTTCCCCTTGGTGTAAGCAAACTGCTGCACCGGCTGAATCGCGAGTTCGTTCAAAACCTTCTTCCAGTTTTTCAGCGATTCAACGGACCAGTCCCCATAAGCGCGCTTGGTTACCACATGACCATGAGAGGAGAGTTCTTCAAGAATCAAATGAATCTTGGAGAGTTGGGCGTTGTCCGCATCAATCAGCACCGCAATTTTCTTATGCTGGTCCAAGTCCTTCATGTACACCCCTACTTGTTAAGCAACACATTCCAGTCGTTACTTCATTGTCACAGCCTGGCGCGCTTGCCTGAAAATAGGTGAGGATACCTCAAAGCCCACACCTTATCCGAGCCCCCGGGGCGGATACGAAAACGCCCCGGCTTGCTATTATCGTAGACAACCAAGCGCAACCAGCGACGCCCCACCTCGCTCACCCAAACGAACCGAGGCCATGCCAGAATCGACCACACGACTAGACATCCGAAGCTACGATGCGGAAAGCAAGAAGCACTGTCACAGCTACCACCAGCTGGTGCTGCCGCTGGCCGGTGAGTTGCGGCTGGCGGTCGACCATCAGGAGGGTGCGGTGGTGCGGCACAAGGCGGCGGTGATTCCCTCCGGTCGGGATCACGGCTTCGCGGCACCGGCGGACAACCGCTTTCTGGTGGCGGATGTTCCGGAGCAGGCGGCGCCGGATCTGGAGCGGGTGCCGCGCTTTGTCGAACTGGATCCGGCCCTGCTGCACTACGTCCGGTTTCTGGAGGCGCAGGTCTCCCTCAGGGCCACCTCAGGCGGCAGTGAGCGACAGATGGTGTTGTTGCTGGTGCAGTTGCTGCAGGAACGCTACGGCCAAAAACCGGACCCGGACCGTCGCATCACCGCCGCCAGGCACTTTCTCGATAGCCATTTCCAGCGCCGGATTACCCTCCAGGATGTTGCGACCGCGGCCCACCTGAGCGTCCGCCAGCTCAACGAGCTGTTCAAACGCCAGGTGGGTATGACACCGCACCAGTACCTGACGGAGCTGCGGATGCAGCAGGCGCTGCAACTGCTGGAGCAGTCCCGGCTGAGCATTCAGCAGATTGCCGAACGGGTCGGCTACAGCACTCTGGCATCGTTCAGCGCCAGGTTCGCGCAACACTTTGGCAAGCCGCCCAGCCATTTCCGCAATATTGCGCAATAACGCCGCCGTTTCGATAAAGCCAATGGTCCGCCATCCGCGATAAGCTGGTGCCTTGGTTTTGAGGCAATCGGATAGGCACATGGCAGCAACGCACACGGCAACACTGATCGGCACCGTTTCCATTCTTTTGTGGGGCACGCTGGCCCTGCTGACCAAGCTCACGGGCGGTGACATTCCGGAATTTCAGATGCTGGCCATGACCTTTGGCGTGGCCTTCCTGCTGATGGCCATCCGCTGGTGGTGTCAGGGCCACAGTGGTATCCGCCACATCCGGCAACCGCTGGTGGCCTGGCTCATCGGGATTGGCGGGCTGTTCGGTTATCACTTTGCCTATTTCAAGGCGATGACGCTGGCACCGGCCGTTGAGGTCAGCCTGCTGGCCTATCTCTGGCCCCTGCTGATTGTGCTGTTTTCTTCGCTGTTACCCGGCGAGTCATTGCGATTGCAACAGGTGGTCGGAACCGGGCTCGCGCTGATCGGCTGCTGGCTACTGGTGGGCCGGAACAGCGACGGTTTCGCCTGGGACTACCTCGATGGCTATCTGGTGGCGCTGGCCTGCGCTCTGATCTGGTCGTCCTACTCGGTGCTCAGTCGCCTCGTCCGCTCGGTGCCGACCGACGCCGTCGGCTGGTTCTGCGGGGTCACGGCGCTGCTGGCGTGGCTGTGTCATTTGCTGTGGGAAGACACGGTCTGGCCAACCGATGCCTACCAATGGGTGGGCGTCATCGGGCTCGGCCTCGGCCCCGTCGGCATTGCGTTTTTTACCTGGGACTACGGCGTCAAGCATGGCAACATCCAGCTTTTGGGCACGCTCTCATACAGCGCGCCGCTGATCTCGGTGGTGTTGCTGGTGCTGGCCGGTTTTGGGGAAGCCACGCCGGTACTGATCGCCGCCAGCTCGCTCATCGTTATCGGCTCGCTGGTGGCCGGCCATCGCGCCCGGAAACCTCGGCCAGCCGCCCCGGACGCACACCAACCACAAACGGGAGAAACGCAGTGACAGAACTCTTTGACTTCGGCCAGAAGATCCTGGCGAGCCAGCCCTTCAGCGTGCTGCTAGGCACCGAGCTGGAGGTATTCGAGCCGGGCAAGGCGGTGCTTTCCCTGGCGATCCGGGAGTCCCTCAAGCAACAGCACGGCTTTGTGCACGGCGGCGTCATCAGTTATCTGGCCGACAACGCCCTGACCTACGCCGGTGGGTCGGTACTGGGGGATTCGGTAACCTCCGAATACAAGATCAACTACCTGCGCCCTGCCGTCGGCGACCGGCTTGTGGCGCGCGCCTCGGTGTTATCGTCCGGCAAATCCCAAGCGGTGTGCCAGTGCGAGGTTATGGCGATCGACGGGGATGAGAAACGCACGGTGGCCTTCGCCCAGGGCACCATCCGAAAAGTCGGTGACTGACTCGCTGCCAGCCACAACGCCCCCGGTCAGCCGGAGAAGCTGCCCCAGAGCTCCCGCCGGATTTCCGACCACATCTGCCGGTAGCTGCCGGCGGCGGCACTGGCCGGCGCCAGCACTTCCAGTGGCTGCCCCGCCTCGCCCATGCGCTCCACCGCGCTGGCGTAAGGAATGGCCGCCCGCATCAGGTGGCGGCAATACTCCGGCGGCTGCTCCACCAGCTCCCGGTGCAACTTCTTGCGCCGATCCACCATCGAGAAGAACGGCCGCAGTTTTTTGGCGCCTAACTTCTTGTCCTTAACGAAGTCATGGAGCTGCTGCCAGCTGTTCAACGACAGCCAGGTGGGCACCAGCGGCACGTAAACCCGATCCGCGATATCCAGCACCTGCTCGGTCAGCCGCGATAAGGTCGGCGGACAGTCGAGCACGACCAGACTGGTGTCCTCGGACAGCGGCGCCAGCAACGATTTCAGTGTGCCGGTACCGGTTTCCTGCGCCAGCCGGACATCGAAATTGCGAAAACTGCTGTGCGCGGGAATGAAGTCCAGTTTGGGGTAGACCTGTTCCCGGACAAACCGGGCAATGGGCGTTTTTCCAGCCAGCAGCCTGGACAGCTTCTGGCCCGTCACGCGCTCGGCACCGGCCAGGTAGTAGCTGGCTGCGCCCTGGGGGTCCAGATCCCACAACAGGGTATTG
>JBPEXU010000353.1:0-7479 GCA_052031225.1 Marinobacter sp.
GTGGGGTTTCCGAACCGGCGACCTGCTTCTGCAGACCGTCGCCGACCGCCTTACCCGCAAACTGGGCAGCGGGCGCTTCACCATCGCACGCCTGGGCAGTGACCAGTTTGCGATTCTGGAGCGTGGCCTGCGCGATGGTTATGAAGCGGCAACCTCAGCGGAAGCGGCACTGAGCCTCATCCATACCCCCGTCACCTTTGACGGCCAACAGCTGGCCATGACGGCGACCATGGGCATCGCCCTGTTCCCGTCCGACGCCGACCAGGCCGACCGCCTGCTGCAATGTGCAGAGCAGACCATGGCCCTGGCCAAACAGAGCGGCCAGAACCACTTCCAGTTCTACGTCGCCAGCATCGATCAGGAAATCCGCGACCGGAAACAGCTGGAAAAAGATCTCAGCCGGGCTCTGGACAACCAGCAGTTCCATCTGGTCTACCAGCCGCAGATCAACCTGGAGAGCAAACGGGTGATTGGCGCAGAGGCCTTGCTCCGCTGGCAGCATCCGACCCGCGGCCTGGTGCCGCCCGACGAATTCATCCCGCTGGCAGAAGCCAACGGTTCGATTGTTGACATCGGCCGCTGGGTGCTGGATCAGGCCTGCCGGCAGGCGGCACAATGGGCCGAAGATGGCATGCCGCTGCGCATCGCTGTGAACCTGTCCGCGGTCCAGTTGCGCCAGGATTCCATCGTTGGCGACGTACTGGAAACCCTGCGCAAACACAACATTCCGGCAGGACGACTGGAACTGGAGGTCACCGAGACCAGCTTTATGACCAACCTGTCCGACGCCGTTGATAAGCTGCACGCGTTAAACCGGGCCGGCATTAGCATTGCGGTCGACGATTTTGGTACCGGCTACTCATCGCTGACCTACCTCAAGCAGATGCCGGTTCAACACCTGAAAATCGACAAGCAGTTTATCCGCGACCTGCTGGTCAACGAGGAAGACACCCGGATCGCCAACACCATCATTGACCTTGGCCGCAGCCTGAACCTGACGGTGGTGGCCGAAGGGGTAGAAACCGCGGAACAGGAGTACTATCTGAGCCAGAGAGGCTGCAAGCTTGCCCAGGGCTACTACTTCAGCAAGCCCCTGCCCGCACCCGAATTTGAGCAGTTCATTCATCACTTCCACCAGAAGATTGTGGAAAATAACCTCTAACCCCGTATCCAGAGGAATTGCCATGGGAACGACCGTTATCGGCCTGATTGTCATTGCTGCCGTAGTACTGTATCTGGTGTTTATCTACAACCGCCTGGTATCACTGCGCAACCAGTTCAAGAACGGGTTTGCACAGATCGATGTTCAGCTTCAGCGCCGCCACGACCTGATTCCCAATCTGGTCGAGGCTGCCAAGGCCTACCTCAGCCACGAAAAATCCACCCTGACTCAGGTTATGGAGGCCCGCAACAACGCCGTCAGCGCTCAGAAGGACGCCGCCAAAGACCCGGGCGACAGCACCCGCATCCAGCGACTGGGGAGCGCCGAAAACCTGCTGACCAAAGCGCTGGCGAATTTTTACGCGGTGGCCGAGAACTACCCGGAACTAAAAGCCAACGAAACCATTCAGCAACTGATGGAAGAACTGTCGAGCACCGAAAACCGCGTCGCCTTTGCCCGACAGGCGTACAACGACGGCGTCATGACCTACAACACCTTCCGGGAGCAGTTCCCGAACAACATCGTTGCCGGCATGTTCGCCTTCAAGGAAACCGCTCAGCTCCAGCTTGAATCGCCGGAAGCTCGCCAGGCTCCGAAAGTCGCCTTCTGAGGGGCTTGAGCCATGGCTCATCCCGGCTTTTTCCAGCGCCAGGCCAACGCCCGGCGCAACACCGGCCTGTTGGTGCTGCTGTTTCTCGCCGCGGTCGCACTGATTACCCTGGCGGTTTGTCTGGTCGGTTATTTCGTCACCCGCAGCGAATCCAGCCACCTCGCCTTCCAGGACTGGCTGCTGTCTAACCACGGCGCAATCACTGCGGCCTCGGTGGTCGGAATAATCGCCGTCGGCTCGCTGGTACGCTGGATTGATCTGGCCGGCGGCGGCGAACGGGTGGCCCGGATGGTCGGCGCCCGCCTGATCGACCCCGACACCCGCGACCCCGACGAACGCAAGCTGCGCAACATTGTAGAGGAAATGGCCATTGCCAGTGGCGTACCGGTGCCTCAGCTGTACGTCATGGATCGGGAGACGGGCATCAACGCCTTCGTTGCCGGCTACACCCCCGGCGAGGCGGTGATGGTGGTCACCCACGGCGCGCTCAGCCACCTCACCCGGGATGAGCTTCAGGGCGTCGTCGGCCACGAATTCAGCCACATCCTGAACGGCGACATGCGGCTGAACGTTCGCCTGATCTCCCTGCTGGCCGGTATCCTGATGATTGGCCAGATCGGTGCTTTCCTCTTGCGCGCCTCCTTTCATCGCGGACATTCCGGCGCCCGATCCAACAGCGATAGTCGGGGCGAAGGCGCACTGGGGCTGGTGGGCCTGGCGCTGCTGATCATCGGCTACGTCGGCGTCTTCTTTGGTCGACTGATCCAGTCGGCGGTGTCGCGCCAGCGGGAACTGCTGGCGGACGCCTCGTCCGTGCAGTTTACCCGCAATCCGGAAGGCATCGGCGGAGCCCTGTTCAAGATCGGCCTGAAAGGTGGCTACCTCGACAGCACCAGCCACGCCAGCGATATGAACCACATGTGCTTTGGCGAAAGCACCCGTATGAAGTTCGCCTCGCTGCTGGCCTCACATCCGCCCATTGAAGCGCGCATCCAGGCCATCCAGCCCGGCCTTCTGGCACGTCTGCGCAGCCGCCTGAGGGACACCGAACCGATGCCCCCCCGGGCAGCCGGGTTGGGCGCCTCCGCCGGCGCCATGGGCTTCGCCGAGGCCGTTCGCGAGGTGTACGAGCCAATTCAGCGAGGGAGTACCAGCCCTATCCCGGCCGCCGCGCCGGATCGCCAGACCCTGTCCCAGAAAGTGGGCACAGTGGATCAGAAAAGCGAGGACTACGCATTACGCTTCCTGGAGCGCCTCCCGGCGACGTTCCGGTCATTGCTCTACACCCGTGCCGGCTCGGTGCAACTCTGCTACGCCCTGCTGGTTGTTGAGCTGACACCAGCGGTACGCGCCGAACGACTGGCGCTGATCCCGGAGCACCCGGTACTCGGGCATCAACCGGAGCTGATGAACAAGTTGATTCCGACCCTGACCACGCTGGGCGATGGCGTGCGCTTCCCGGCCCTGGAACTGGCCATGCCGGCGCTTCGCAAACTGGACCCCGAGGAGCGCCGCGGGCTGATTGCCAACACCCGCAAACTGGCCGCCGCCGACCAGCGAATCACGCTGTTCGAATTCACCCTGACCAGCTTCCTCTCCCGCCACCTGAGCGACGATTCCGGCCGAGCGGTGCCGGTGCGTTACCGGAGCTACAAGCCCGTCCGACCCGCCATTCAGCGGTTGCTGAGCCTGCTCGCCCGGGCCAGCACCGACGATCCGAAGGAGGCCGAGACGCTGTACCGGGAAACCATCGCGGGCTTCCTCCCGGTCAGACAGAGCGGCGACGCCCCTACGCTGGAGAAAGTAACCATGAGGCAACTGCAGGAAGCCCTGGCCACGCTGAACGGGCTGTCGCCGCTGCTGAAGCCCGCCATCATTGACGCCTGCGGCTACTGCATCACCAGGGACGGCGAGATTCGGGTGAAGGAATACGAGTTGATGCGCCTGGTGGCGGATCAGCTGGACTGCCCGATGCCGCCGCTGTAGCAATAGACCGGGCGGGCGCCCGGCTTACTGATCGGCCGGGCGGCTGCGGTTCTCGAACAGCTGGTCGATGGGGGGCGTTTCCTCATCGACCGGCAAACCCAGTTTTTCCCGCACACCCAGGTTCACCTCCCACAACGCTTTGTACTTGTCGTCGGTGGCGGCCACGGATTCGGCCTTGCCGAGCATGATGGTCGGGCGCAGGAACACCAGAAGGTTGCGTTTGATGCGCCGCTCCGATTCCGAGGAGAACAGGTAGCCGAGAACCGGAATGTCGCCCAACAGCGGCACTTTACTCTGCACCACCGTGAAGTCGTCGCGAGTCAGACCGCCGAGCACGATGGTCTCGCCGTCGTCCGCCAGTACCGTGGTCTTGATCTCGCGCTTGTTGGTGACGATGTCGGAGGCATCTTCAATGCTGTCGGCCACGCTTTCGGTGGTCTGCTCAACCACCAGACGCACCAGACCGTCGGCGCTGATGGTGGGCGTTACCTTCAGCGTCAGGCCGACATCGCGACGCTCGATGGTGGTGAACGGGTTGCTGAGGCCGTCGCCGGTCACGGCCGTTTCGCCGGTACGGAAGGGCACATTCTGACCCACCGTGATTTCGGATTCCTGATTGTCGAGGGTAATGATGCTCGGCGTCGACAACAGGTTGGCGGCACTGGAGGTGGAGAGCGCCTGCAGCAGTACGCCCCAGCTGACCCCGTCTTCGTTGCGCTCACCGGCGCCGACGGTAATGCCGCCCACCGCCGGCGCGATGAAGGTGTCCGACAGGATGGCACCGAGCACCTCACCCAGGCTCCGGCCGACGTTGTTGAAGTTGGTGCCGGCCACCGGGGTCGAGCTGCCGGACTCATCCCCTAAGGCAAACTGGACGCCGAGGTCCTGTCCCAACTCGTCGCTGATTTCGACAATGGCCGCTTCGATCATGACCTGCGCCCGACGGATATCGAGTTGGTCGACGATCATTTCCGCTTCCTGCATGAGTGACGGCTCACCCCGAATCACCAGGGCGTTCAGGCCCTCGTCGGCAAATACCGAGAAGCTGGCGTTGGGCTTGGCGGCACCGCCGGCTCCGGACCCGGTCGCTTCCTTCACCAGCTCGCCCATCACGCCCTTGAGGATTTCGGTGAGGTTTTTCGCGTCGGCGTGCTTGAGCCGCAATACCTTGGTGGTGCCCCCGGTGGCAGACGGCTGATCGAGCTGGCGAATCAGTCCCCGCATCTTGTCCCGGAAGGTCTCGTCACCGCGCAGGATCAGCCGGTTGCTGCGCTCGTCTGCGGTCACGCTGTACTTGCGCGCGGCGTTATCGGCTCCGCCCCGGCCCAGCTCGTCCGGCGCCAGCTCCTGCAACAAGGTGACCATGTCGCCGACCCAGGCCTCGCGCAGCTGGATCACTTCCACTTCGTACTTTGACGGGCTGTCCAGTTCCCGCACGATTTGTTCGATGCGCTGGATGTTGGAGGCATGGTCACTGACGATCAGGGCGTTCGCCGCCGCCACGCCCGCCAGGTGACCGTACTTGGCGACCAGCGGCCGCAGGATTGGAACCAGCTCCAGGGCATTGGCATTGTCAATCTGGATGACCCGGGTGATCAGCTGTTCCGATGGAATGCGCTCAAACCGGTCGAGCGATTCGGCCGACTGCTTGGCATCGACCTGCTGCACCACCTTGATCACTTCCTCGCCGGGGATCGCCGCAAAACCGTGGACGTTGAGTACCGCCAGGAACAGGTCGTAAATCTCCGCCTTATTCATCGGCGCACTGGATAAAACGGTGACCTTGCCCTTAACCCGCGGGTCGACCACAAAGCTGTATCCGGTGATATCGGCCACCTGAGTCACAAAGGCACGGATGTCCGCATCTTTGAGGTTCAGTCTCCAGGTTTCTTCCTGGCCGTGGGCCAAAGACACCAGGGGCAGAAGAACCAGAAGCGCAAGCGCCCGTAACAAGTTGGTTTTATGGTTATACATCTGGCGATTTCGTCCTGTTTCGTTGTACCCGATCAGCGCCACTGCTCGGGTATGGCGTAGCTGACGGTGAGAATACTGCCGTTGCGCTCGATTTCGATATCCAGCCGTTCCTGACCGCGCCAACTCTCAAGCAGCGCCTTGTCCTGTTCCAGATCACCGAGCCTTTGCCCATTGATGGCGGTAATCACGTCACCGGCCTGCAAATTGACGGCATTCAGCATGGCGTTGGAGCCGTCGTATACATAACCGGATGCGCCGCTGTCATCAACCGGTTTCAGCCCGTATCGAGCCAGGGCGGCAACACCCTGGCTGTCCAGCTGGTCACGGGCGTCAGCAAGAAAACGATCCGGCGACGATTCTGCCGGCTCCGGGGGCACTTCTGCAACTAGGGGCGTATCAACCGGCTCCTCAAAGGTGAGGGTCTCATAACGGCCCCCCCGACGGATAAGAATGCGGCCGGGCTCAACCTCGGCCAGCTCGGCGTTACCGGGCAGAACGTCGCCGACCCGGTAGTACGCGGTTTCTCCGTTGCTTCCTGCAACTATAGCACCGGAGTTCTCCGGACGCTGTGCCACCAGAACGCCTTCAAGGCGCAACCGGAGACGGGTTTCCGGCGCAACCCGCTTCACCGATTCGGTGACGCCGGCTTCCACTTTCGGTCGTCCGAAGAATTCGTAGCTGGCGATGGGATAGCCCTGACCAACCGACGACGATGTTCCGGCATCCATGGCCGTCGGCACCGGCACCGGACGGTCTTCCCAGGCCAGCAGCCAGGTCAGGTTTGCTGACGCCAGCGCAAGGTACACCGTCAGAACAACCAACAGCACGTTGGCCGACAGGCGGGCGACCCGGGACTGAGTCTGAACGGAAACACGCTTCACCTAGCGCCCTCCCGGCAACAACGGCTGCCGCACGCGAAATACCACATCGCTCGGCTGGGCCGAGTCGGACCAGGGCTGCCCCGCCAAATCCACCATGCGCTTGAAAACCCGGATGTCCAACATACCATTGGGCAACACGCGGGCCTCGGCCGCCGGCCCGTCTCCGCCCTGCTCCGACACCGCCAACTGTATGGCATCATCGGCACGATCCAGGGTCGCCTGCATGGCCGGGAACACGGCACTTCCAGTCTGCCGCCCCATGGGCCAGGTCACCGCGCCACCCGGCCAGCGGGCGATGCCACTGGCGTCGATAAGTTGGCCGTTGTCCAGGGTCAGGGAGATCCGGTCAATCGTCACTTCGCCCTCCAGCATGGCACCGCCACTGCGACGAATCAGCTCCCGAAACTCGGCAACCGCGACCGTGCCGCTGGCACTCAGCGCCACGTGTCCGGACCAGTGGGCCAGAACCTGGGCCTGCAGCGAGGACTGGGCCATATCCACCGATAACGCAACGGGCACCTGGGCCTGACTCAGGGACGGCCAGTCCAGCCGCCAGCTGACTCGTGCCGGGATACCCGCAAAATGGATAGCCGCCGCGCCGTGCCACAGCTTGCCCGACACTTGATGCACCCGAATCTGGGGCGGCAGCACCACCTGCCCGGACACCTGTTGCCAGGCCCAGCCCGCCGGGACGTTGACGACCAGGGCGCAGGCGTACACAACCAACCCCAGCAGTAACAGTAGGATCAGTTTGCCGGGGCGGAAAAACGATGTCGGTTCAGTGTCACTCATTCGCCATTGCACATACCAAAGACCGGAGGCCGAGTCTAGCAAACGCCCACGCCAAGTTCATGACCAAAAAACAA
>JBPEXU010000354.1:0-5220 GCA_052031225.1 Marinobacter sp.
CGTGGGTGACAATGAACTGGCGGTGGCCCGGGGCAAGCAACGCAACATCTCCGGCTGGGAACGGCCGAAGAAAACCTGATTCAACGACAGACGGACGATAACAGCATGTGTGGCATCGTAGGAGCGGTATCGGAACGGGACGTTCAGGGGATTTTGCTGGAGGGACTGCGGCGCCTGGAGTACCGGGGGTACGACTCCGCCGGTATGGCGGTGATCAATTCTCAGGGTGCGCTGAACCGGGCCCGGGAAGTCGGCAAGGTCGCGGCGCTGGCCGAGACCATCGACAGCCATCCGCTGGCTGGGCATCTGGGCATCGCCCACACCCGCTGGGCCACTCATGGCGAACCCTCGCAGGTCAATGCCCACCCCCACATGTCCGGCGATCGGCTCGCCATCGTTCACAATGGCATCATCGAGAATTATCAGGAGTTGCGGGACGAGCTGAAGGCGGAAGGCTACGCCTTCAGTTCCCAAACCGACACCGAGGTCGTCGCCCACCTGATCGAGAAACACTACCAGGTTCAAGGCAACCTGTTTGCTGCGGTTCAGGCCGCCATTGGTCGCTTGCGGGGTGCCTACGCGTTGGCGGTGGTGCACGCCGACGAGCCGGACCATCTGGTGGTGTGCCGCGAAGGCAGTCCGCTGGTGGTGGGCGTGGGCATTGGCGAGAACTTCATTGCCTCCGATCAGCTCGCGCTGATGCCGGTGACCGACCGCTTCATGTTTCTGGAAGAAGGCGACATCGCCGACATCGCCCGCGACCGGATCGAGATCCGGGACCGGGACGGCAACCCGGTCGAGCGCAAGGTCAACCGTTTCGAGCACGGTGCCGACTCGGCCGACAAGGGCGAGTACCGTCACTACATGCTCAAGGAAATCTACGAGCAGCCAAAAGTGATCAAGGCCACCATGGAAGGTCGGCTGACCGATTCCCGGGTGCTGGAGCAGGCGCTGGGGACTGAGGCCGCGAACTTGTTGCAGGACGTGCGCCATGTCCAGATCATTGCTTGTGGCACCAGTTACCACGCCGGCATGGTTGCCCGTTACTGGATTGAGGAGCTGGCCGGCGTGCCCTGTTCCGTGGAAGTCGCCTCCGAGTTCCGTTACCGCAAACACGTGATTCTGCCGGACACGCTGTTCCTGTGTATCTCCCAGTCCGGTGAAACCGCCGATACCCTGGCGGCACTGCGCCAGGCCAAAGCCGCCGGTTTCCGGGCCGCGCTGGCGATCTGCAACGTGCCCGGCAGTTCGCTGGTACGGGAATCCGATCTGGTGATCATGACCCAGGCCGGGCCGGAAATCGGCGTGGCCTCGACCAAGGCCTTTACCACCCAGCTGACCGCCTTGCTGATCTTCACTCTGGCCCTGGCACGTCACAATGGCCTGAGTGCCGAGCGTGAGGCCGATATTGTCCGGGCCATTCACCAGTTACCGGGTCAGGTCGAGCAGGTGCTGGCCCTGGACGGCGACATTGCGGAGCTGTCCAAGGCGTTCATGGATAAGCACCACAGCCTGTTCCTGGGCCGTGGTTCTTTGTTCCCGGTGGCGCTCGAAGGCGCGCTCAAGCTCAAGGAAATCTCCTACATCCATGCCGAGGCTTACCCCGCCGGCGAACTCAAGCACGGGCCGCTGGCGCTGGTCGACAGCGAGATGCCGGTGGTCACCGTGGCGCCCAACAACGAGCTGGTGGAAAAGCTGAAATCCAATCTGGAAGAAGTGCGGGCGCGCGGTGGCGAGCTGTTTGTGTTTGCCGACAAGGCCTCCGACGTGAAAGTGGAGGAGGGCATGCACGTGATGCAGATCCCGGCGGTACACGAAATCACCGCGCCGATCGTGTACACCGTGCCGCTGCAGTTGCTGTCGTACCACGTTGCCGTGCTCAAAGGCACCGACGTGGACCAGCCCCGGAACCTGGCCAAGAGTGTCACGGTGGAGTAACCCGTCGATACGGCCGGGCAGCGAACCAAGCCCCCGAATGTTGACCGCATTCGGGGGCTTTTTGTCTCTGAAATAGGTTAAAATGCCGCCGCCGGCGTTGCCGCACCGACCCGTACACAAATATCAAGGAAATACCGGGCTGGATGCGGCACCATCCCAACCACCCGATTTTCAGAAGACAGCCGCGATGCCCACTACCGTTGTTTCCGCCTTTTCCCACAACTTCCTTGGCAAGGCGCCGGTCTGGTACAAACAGGTGATCCTGCTGTTCCTGATTGCCAACCCGGTGGTGATGTTTGTGTTTGGCGCGGGCACTGCGGGCTGGTTGCTGATCGGCGAGTTCATTTTCACCCTCGCCATGGCGCTCAAATGCTATCCGCTGCTGCCGGGCGGCTTGCTGGCGGTGGAGGCGTTGCTGATTGGCCTGACCACCCCCGATGCGGTGTATCTGGAAGTGCTCACGAACTTCCCGGTCATCCTGCTGCTGATGTTCATGGTGGCGGGCATCTACTTCATGAAGGAACTGTTGCTGGTCACCTTCACCCAGATTCTGGTGGGCGTGCGCTCCAAGTCGGCACTGTCGCTGCTGTTCTGCAGCGCCGCCGCCGTGCTATCCGCGTTTCTGGACGCGTTGACGGTCACCGCGGTCATTATTTCCGTGGCGGTGGGCTTCTACGCGGTGTACCACAAAGTGGCATCCGGTAAGGGCTATCACCACAACGATCACAACGCCAATAGCGATGACGAGGTCATCGAGCTGCATCGGGAAGACTTGGAAAACTTCCGGGCGTTCCTGCGCAGCCTGCTGATGCACGGGGCGGTGGGCACCGCGCTGGGTGGCGTCACCACCATGGTCGGCGAGCCTCAGAACCTGCTGATTGCAAAAGTGGTGGGCTGGGATTTCGCCGGCTTTTTCCTGACCATGGCGCCGGTCAGCCTGCCGGTGCTGGTGGCCGGGCTGCTGACCTGCTGGGCGCTCGAAAAACTGCGCTGGTTCGGCTACGGTGGGCGCTTGCCGAAGCCGGTTCGGCGGGTGCTGGAAGAGTTTGCCGAAAACGAGCGCGCCAAGCGCACCAAGGCCGATCAGGCCGCCTTGTGGGTACAGGCGGCCGCCGCCACCGTGCTGGTGATCGGCCTGGCCTTCCATCTGGCCGAAGTCGGGCTGATTGGCCTGCTGGTCATCATCCTGATCACGTCTTTCACCGGCATTACCGATGAGCACCAGATTGGCAAGGCGTTTCAGGAATCGCTGCCGTTCACGTCGCTGCTGGTGGTGTTCTTTGCGGTGGTGGCGGTGATCCACGAACAGCACCTGTTCAAGCCGGTGATCGATTATGTGCTGGCGCTGCCGGAGAGCCAGCAGCCGGGCATGTTCTTCATCGCCAATGGCGTGCTGTCGATGATCAGCGACAACGTATTCGTGGCCACGGTGTACATCAGTGAGGTCAAACAGGCGCTGGACGCCGGCAGCATCAGCGTCGAACATTTCCGCGATCTGGCGGTGGCGATCAACACCGGCACCAATCTGCCCAGCGTGGCGACGCCGAACGGTCAGGCCGCGTTCCTGTTCCTGCTGACCTCGGCCATTGCGCCGCTGGTGCGTCTGTCCTACGGTCGGATGGTGGTGATGGCGTTCCCCTACACCCTGGTGATGGGCGGCGTTGGCCTGTACATGGTGGTGAACTACATTTGAGGTTTGACGCAATATTGCAACCTGAGGCCGTACAGACTCGGTCGGTTCTGGTAACCTAGCCGGGAAGATAACGACAAAAACGGTTGGTCATGAGCTGTCGCAGTAACCGGATGCATGTAATCTCGGGTTTTTCATCGCGTCTTCTCCGGTGCGTCCTGCTTGTGGCTGTGCTGGTTTCGGCAATTGTTGCCAACGCCGCTTCGTACGAAACGCCCGCCCCGGTCCTTCGGATCGCCTATACCGAATTCCCGCCCATCGAGTACCGTGATGCATCCGGACAACCGGCGGGCTGGTACATCGATCTCACGCGCCGGGTGGTCAGGGAAGCGGGCTACACCCCCGAATTTCTCTATCTGCCCATCAGCCGGGTGTATTTGTACCTGAAAAACGGCACCGTCGATCTGTGGCCGGGGCTGACCAAAATCCCGAGTCTGCAGGGCGAGGTGCTCGAAAGCTGGGTCAGCCCGTTCGCCGCCCAGCTCAGCGCCTGGTATCTGGACACCTTGCCGCCAGTAACCGATTTCAACGACCTCAAGGGACACTCGGTCATCGTGATCGGCGGCTACACCTACGGCGGCCTGATCGATTGGCTGAATGCAGAGGCCTCGATTCGGGTGACCGAAGCGCCCAATCACCGGGCCGCCATGGACATGCTGAAACGCGGACGGGGCGATTACGTGCTCGACTATCGTCAACCGGTGCGCCAGATTCTGAACGAACCCGGGGACGAGAGCATTCAGGAAACCGAACTGCGCAGCCGCAACGCCGCCTGGCTGTTCTCTCTGGCCCGGCCCCGGGCCGCGATTCTGCGCGAGGAATTCGACGACGCTTACCTGCGCCTGCTCGAACGCGGTGAGGTGCCGGAACTGCCCGCCGCCGGCAGCGCCTATGTCATTCCCGGTTTTCCCGAAGCCTATCGCTAACGCCGCTCCAGGATCAGATCACCATACCAGGCCGTCGCCCGTTCCCCGGTGTTGTCCGAGTCCGACATGATCGCGATACCGACGATCCGGGGCGGTGGTTCACCGAACGCCTGCCGGTAGTCGGCCACCAGATCCCGTTCCACCGTGACCCATTCCCCGACCTGATCGGTGCCGGAATTGACGGCCACCATCATGGTCCGGTCGGTGTAGGCATTGGGCTGAAACCGGCCCAGCGGCAGTCGGTTGGCCCAGATGTAGTTCAGGGCATTGCCTGGCAGGGTTTCGCCGAACAGTACCTCCACGGCTTTCCGTTTGGCCCGTTCGAAAAAGCCCGCCTTTTCAGGTTGGAACTCGAACGCGACATACACCCGGGCGGGGTAGTCGTCGCCGGACTTTTTGCCGGCATCGCCGCGTTCGAAGACGTTGGAGACCTTCCAGCGCCAACGCAGGATCAAGCCGTCCCCGGGCTCGACCGACAGCCGCGCAATCAGCCCCGAGGCGCCACCATCGGTAGTGGCCCGCACCACTTGGGTGCCGTCATCCTGCACCAGTTCGTAGCGCGAGTGCTGTTCGATCTTGGGGAACTCCAGAGGCTGCCAGCCATCGTCGATGGCACGCATGTCGGAGAAGGCCCGGAGTTCGGTCCCGGCCATGGCGGCGCCGGTG
>JBPEXU010000355.1:0-1969 GCA_052031225.1 Marinobacter sp.
CGAAACGGTGGCGGTCATCATCGAGTTCTCATCCTTGATCCGGCGAAACGCTTCTTCGCCGCCATCGATCGAGATCAGCGGCACATCACCCTTGCTCATCCCTGCCGCCAACAGCAGATCATCGATGACAAAGGCCTGGCCGTCAAAGGACGCCCAAACACCGTCGAAATTCCCGGTCTGCTGCAGGATCAGCGCCTGCATCCCGTTACGGACGTCCTCGCGCCAGCTCTGGGTGCGGGCCATAGAGTGCTCGCCGACGATCTGAACGGCGGTGTTCTCGCTCAGGACGGAATCCAGGATCTTGCCGCGAATACGGGTGCCGGCATTGGCCTCGAACCGCTGAACCAGGAGGTTGCCGCGGAAATTGATCATGCCCAACAGGTACAGGGCGGCATCGGCGCCGACACCGTATTCGTTCACCTGTATGTCAAACAGAGTATGCGGGCTCGACCCGCTCATGACCGAGATCACCGGAATGCCGGCGGCCTTGGCCGCTTCGAACTGGCCATCGGCCTCGACCGGCTTGGACATGCAGACCACCAGCCCGTCGACGCCTTTCTGGATCAGGTTGTCCAACTGTTCCGCATGGGTTTGCAAGGCACCGTTGGAGTTCAGGATCTGCGCCTCCCAGCCCAGTTCGGTGGCGCGCGCCTCAACCGCGTTGGCACAGCGCGCATGGGTTTCCGAAGACATCTGGAACGCGACAACGCCCAGTTCGAATGCCGCGGCCTGACCGGCCAGCGTGATCCCCGCGACGGCCATCGCGATGGGCTTCAATAGTCTGGAGGTTTTCATTTTTAGTCTCCCGTTGGTTTAAGTGTCTGATATTCTTTTTGTTTACAGGCTGAAAGCCGCCTGTTTCAGAACTGTGGCGGAAATGGCGACCGATGCAATGATGATGATGCCCAGGACGATGTCCTGAATGTAATACTGGGCGCCCAGCAGGACGAGCCCGTTGGACAACATCACGATGATCAGCGACCCGACAAAACTGCCAAGGATGTTCGGCTTGGCCGGGGTGAACATCGTCATCCCCAACAGGGCCGCTGCGATGGCCAACAGCATGTAATCGCCGCCCATTTGCGGTGCGGCACTGGACAGGTTCGCCGTCAGCAAGATCGCCGTCACACCCGCGCTCAGCCCCGAGATGGTCAGACCCAGCACCTTGCGCCGACGCGTGTTGATGCCCGCGCGGCGCGCCGCCTCTTCGTTTTCACCGGTGGCCTGCAGCTGAATGCCAGTCTTGGTCTGGGTCGACAGCACAACGGCCACGATCAGCGCAACCAGCATGACCAGCACCAGAACCGGTACCGGCCCGATCTTTCCCCGTGCCAGGAACAGGAAGTTCGGATCCCACCGCCCCACAAAGGCCACGCCGCCGGTAATCATGAAGGCGAACCCATTGGCCATCGCCGAGGTGCCAAGCGTCGCGATCAGGGATGGCACCTTCAGCACCGTGATCAGGAACCCGTTGATCATGCCGGCAAGGATCCCGGCAATCAGCCCCACCACCGAGGCCAGCGCCCAGTGCACGTCGCTCATGATCAGAAAGCCGATGATGACGGCACACAGGCTGCAGACATTGGCAAAGGACAGGTCCAGCTCGGAAGTGATCAGGGCGAACGTAAAGCCCATGGCCAGGATGCTTAAAAAGCTGACCTGCTTGAGGACATTCAACAGATTGGCGCCGGAGGCAAAGTTATTGGCAAAGATTGCCAGGAAGATAAACACGGCAACTCCAGCCAGAAGCGTTCCGTATTTCTCGATGATTTGTTTGGCGTTCATTTCAGATTCATCCCGATCGGCGGCACCAGTTCGAAGCCACCGGATACATTGGTGACCGTGCCGGTGATGAACGAAGACCGATCTGACAGCAAGAAGCCGCACAGTTCCGCCACGTCCTCGGGCCGTCCAAGGCGTCCTGCCGGTGTCCGGGCACTGACAGCGCGTTCAAGTTGCTCGAATTTCT
>JBPEXU010000356.1:0-1899 GCA_052031225.1 Marinobacter sp.
CACCGGGCCCGCCAGTGCCACACACACGACCAGCGCACGTGCCAACACCGCCTTACCGACCCTTGCGATTCTCTCCGGAAACTGGCGGCTATGCATCAGGCACTCCAGCAGGAAACTGCTAATGGTTCAGGGCGCTATCTTACTGCCTGATCGCCGGCGAGTGAACGGTTCCGGCACCATGCCCCCGACTCAGCCCATCGACAGCAAGACGCCCATCAGCACCGGCGACACGAACGACAGCAGGAACCCGGAGGCAATCGCCACCGGCACACACGCCAGGCCGCCACTGCTGCGAATCACCGGCAGGGTGAAGTCCATGGCGGTAGCGCCGCCATAGCCGATCGCCATGGCCGGCCGGGCCGCGATCACCCAGGGAATGATGGCCAGGGCGATGATCTCCCGCAGTACGTCGTTCAGGAAAGCCACGCCGCCCCAGGCCGGCCCCAGCGCATCGCCGATCACAATACCCGACAACGAGTACCAGCCAAAGCCGGAGGCCAGTGCCAGCACGTCGTGCCAGGGCAGGTCGATGACCGGTATCAGCAGCGCCCCGGCGGCCAGCGAGCTTGCGACCACCGCCACGGCAATGCCCAGGCCCTGGCGGTTCATCAGCAGCTTGCGCAGTGACAGGCCGGCGTTACGCAGTTGCAGCCCGATCAGGAACAGCAGCAGCATCAGCGACCAGGTGGCGAGGTCTTCCGCCATTGGCAGCGCCGGCAGCAGGTAATAACCGGCCAGCAACCCCGCCAACACCGCCAGCAAGGGTTTCAGTCCGGCCAGGAACATCCGGCGATAGCCGGGCCGGGGCTCGGCCTGATCCGGCCCGGTGGTCATTGGCAACCAGCGATGGCACAACCAGAGCCCGACCATGTTGGCCAGGAACAGGACAGCGACCAGGACCGCCACCTGGGTAGCCATGGTCCCGAGCTGGGCCGACAACCCCTCCATCTGCCCAAGCCCAAGCCCGAGCAGGGCCAGAATGAAATACACCAGCGCTTCCACAGTGTGGTGGATCGCCGTCATCAGGCGGCGGCTGGACAGTGGAATGGCGAACCCGAGGAACAGGGGCGCCAGGATCAGCAGGGCTCCAGACAGCATGGACAGTACCCGGTGCGATCAGTGCAGCAGGTGGCCGGAGCGGTCCTGCACCAGCACCCAGGGCGCGACCACCACGGCCCAGAGCTCGGCGTTGCGGTCGTACCAGGCACGGGCCAGATCCGGCGCCACCTCGCCGACCTGATCCTTGGCCATCCACTGCTCAAACCGGGCCTTGTTATCGGCGGTCAATTCGGCCGCCACTTCCAGCAGATCAATCTCCGGTGCCACCCGAACCACCTGCCCCCGGGCATAGTAGGTTTGCAACTCGTGCCAGTGAATGCGGGAGGTTTCCAGATTGAGTTTGGCTTTGAGTTCGTCTTTCGTAAGCGGCGATGACATGAGTCTCTCCTGGGCGGGTTCAGCGGCCGCAAGCGTACCCGAAGGCTCGCCGGGTATCCAGACTCCCCCCGCCCAAGACACTGTCACCCGCCATGAACGACGCCAGCCCAGATCTCGCGAATCTGGTCCGACAACACCATCGGATCAAACGGTTTTGGAATCACGCCGGCCGCGCCCATGTCCAGGTAGGCCTGAACTTCGTCCGGCTGGACCTTGGCAGTCATGAAGATGGCCGGGGTATCCTCGAAGCCGTCGACCTCCCGGATCGCCCGCAGGGTCGTGGGCCCGTCCATGCCCGGCATCATGACATCGAGCAGGATCACCTGGGGCCGGAACCCGGCCAGTTCGGTCAGCGCCTGCTGGCCCGACGCGCAGGCGCACAACTGGAACCCACCCACGGTTTCCAGCGCCAGCTCGGCAACCGCCCGAATGTCCTCCTCGTCTTCCACCAGCAGGACCCGC
>JBPEXU010000357.1:0-2565 GCA_052031225.1 Marinobacter sp.
CCCGCGCATTCTGCTGGTCGATCCGCTCGGCAATATCATGATGCAGTACACCCAGGACAACTCCGGCAAAGACATGCTTGTGGACTTGAAGCACCTGCTGAAACTGTCCCAGATCGGCTGAACCTCGGGAGTGTGATGCTGTGAACCGCGCTCGTCCGTCGTCTCCGCAACTTACCCTGGCCCGCTGGGCGACCGCTGCCGCCGGTCTGGCGGTGGTGGTCATCATGCTCGGCGCCTGGACCCGGCTCGTACACGCCGGCCTCGGCTGCCCCGACTGGCCCGGTTGCTACGGTTTCCTGACCGTGCCCCAGAGCGAGGCTCAGATCGCCATTGCCAACGCCCGCTTTCCGGACACGCCGGTGGATGTCGAAAAAGGTTGGCCGGAAATGATCCATCGCTACGCCGCCGGCAGCCTCGGGCTGGTGGTGTTCGGGATATCGGCTTTTGCCTGGCGCCACCGCCGTTCCGGGGTGCCGGTGAAACTGCCCTTGTTCATCGCCGGCTTTATTGTGCTGCAGGGTGCCTTCGGCATGTGGACGGTGACCCTGAAACTGTGGCCGCAGGTGGTGGCGCTGCACCTATTGGGCGGTTTTACCACGCTCAGCCTGCTGACCCTGCTCAGCCTGCGGTTGTGGCGCCAGGTCCGGGCCGGTCCGTTGCCGCCACCGACCCCGGCCCTGGCCCGGTTGCGGCCCTGGCTCTACGGCGGCCTGCTGCTGGTGGTGCTGCAGATAGCCCTGGGCGCCTGGACCGCCGCCAATTATGCCGCCGTCGCCTGTACCGACCTGCCCACCTGCCAGGGCCAGTGGTGGCCCGAGACGATGGATTTCCGGCACGGTTTTGACATCGCTCAGCAGGTGGGGCCCAACTATCTGGGCGGTCAGCTGACCGCCGATGGCCGGGTGGCGATTCACGTCAGCCACCGGCTGGGCGCGGTCATCGTGCTGGCCTATTTTGCCCTGCTGCTGACGGTGATGTGGCGCCGGCGCGCCGACAGCGGTCTTGAGCGTCCCATTGCCCTGGTGGCGGTGGCGCTGCTGATCCAGGTCGCGCTGGGGCTGGCCAATGTCCTGCTGCACATTCCGCTGGCCGTGGCGGTGGCGCACAACGCCATGGGCGCCGGCCTGCTGCTGTCGGTCATCCACCTGATCTGGCGCCACCATCAACTGCCTCTGGCACACCCGGCCCCAGCCACGCCAATGACAACGATAAAACGGGAGATTACGGCATGAGCGAGCAAGCCAAAACCCTGCCGGCCCAGGCCCGCACCCAGCTCTCAGGCAACGCGATTTCCTGGCGCGATTATCTGGAGCTGACCAAGCCGCGGGTGGTGGCGCTGATGATCCTCACCGCCGTTATTGGCATGCTGCTGGCGGCGCCCGGCGTGCCGGGCTGGGACACACTGCTGTTCGGCAACCTCGGCATCGCGTTGCTGGCCGGGGCGGCCGCGGTGGTCAACCATGTGGTGGACCAGAAGATCGACACCGTGATGGCCCGCACCCGCAAGCGTCCGGTCGCCACCGGGAAGATCTCGCCGGTCGACGCCCTGCTGTTTGCCACCGTGCTGGCCTGCGCCGGCATGGCCATTCTGATGCTGATGGTCAACCCGCTCACCGCCTGGTTGACGCTGGCCTCCCTGGTCGGTTACGCCGGCGTCTACACCCTGTTTCTCAAGCGCGCCACCCCGCAGAACATCGTCATCGGCGGCCTCGCCGGCGCCATGCCGCCGCTGCTCGGCTGGACCGCGGTGACCGGACAGGTGGAGGGCCACGCCCTGTTGCTGGTGCTGATCATTTTCGCCTGGACGCCGCCGCACTTCTGGGCCCTGGCCATTCATCGCAAGGAGGAGTACGCCAAGGCCGGTATTCCGATGCTGCCGGTGACCCACGGTAACCGGTACACCGAGCTGCATATCCTGCTGTATACCCTGATGCTGCTGGCCGTCAGCCTGCTGCCGTTTGTCACCGGCATGTCCGGCGGTCTCTATCTGGTCGGTGCGCTGGTGCTGGGGCTGCGCTTTCTGCACTACGCGATCCGCCTGCTGCAAGGAGATGATCGCCGGGTCGCCCTGAACACCTTCAAGTACTCGATCACTTACCTGATGGCGCTGTTTGTGGTACTTCTGGTCGACCACTTCGTGTTTTTCTGACGGTTTACGGCAAGTAGGGAAGCGATGAATTCTTCGGTCCGGATCACACTGTTCGTTCTGTTGTTGCTGGTTGTCCTGATTTTCGGCCTGGTGATCGGCCGACAGGTTTTTCTGGTCAGCGGTGAAGCGCTGGCGGCACCGGATTTGTCCGAGCTGAACACCTACGTGTACGAGCAGCCCCGGCCCCTGACCGAATTCACGCTGGTCAATGAAAACGGTGACACCGTCACCCGGGAAGATCTCAAGGGCCGTTGGACGTTCGCCTTTGTCGGCTACACCAACTGCCCGGATATCTGCCCGGCGGCCATGGCCAACCTGCGTCAGACCGACCGCCTGCTGGCCAAATCCCTGCCGCAACCGCAGTATCTGTTGATCAGTGCCGATCCGGTGCACGACACGCCCGAGAAGCTGAAGGC
>JBPEXU010000358.1:0-2965 GCA_052031225.1 Marinobacter sp.
CCCGGAGCGATTTCATGGCTATGCTTAACACCCAGAGTAGAGCCATTGTCGATGTGCTCTACGGTAGAATCGCCACCTTTTACGTCGTTGTGGTACAGGGCGTACTGGATGTTACCGTAAACAGTCGGCATTTCCGCGGCAGCAACGGCGCCGGAGAAAGAAGCGGCTGCAATAGCGGATGCGATGAGCGTTTTTTTCATGTTGCGTCTTCCTTTTTGAGTTAACTCAGGTTTTAGCGACGGGTTTAAATCCCGATTTTTTAAGCATCACCAGTCGGGCTGGATGTGCCGGATTCTGCGTTACCCAGATGTCATTTGCGTGACATTCCGGACGCTTTTCTTTTTCTTAGAGAAGATCGTCCGAGGACAGATCTTTACAGCTCAAACACTTACAGAACTTTCTTAAAGCTCCGAATGATGAAACTGTTTTAATACAACAACGTCATTTTTGCAAATTTTTAACGGTGCATTTTTAGCCCGTTTAGCACCAGGAAAGCAACCTTTTATGCTCTAAATGATTGCAACCCCTTGTTACGTTTTGTGTACAACTTCAAGGCCAGCTTTCCGAATATTTATGCCATTCAACAGCTTGCGCACCCCTCTCACCAAAAAGCACGCCGCCGGCCAGCAATCTCCCCGCAAGTCCGCACCACGATGCGGCACCCGGGCCAGTGGCGCTACGAATCGGTGCGCCCTCCCTTCGACGCCCCCGCCACCTCCAGCAAAAAGGTCACCGGACCGTCGTTGATCAGCTGAACTTTCATATCGGCCCCAAACCGTCCTTCGGCAACCCGGTCTTGCCCCAACACCGACACGGCCTGTTCGACAAAGCGACGGTAGAGCTGATTGGCAACCACGGGCTCGGCGGCGAGCGAGAAGCCAGGACGGGTTCCAGAGCGGGTATCGGCAGCAAGGGTGAACTGGGGAACGACGAGCAGGCCGCCGTCAATGTCCCTGAGACTCAGGTTCATTCGGCCCTGATCGTCCGGAAAAACCCGGTAAGAGAGAATCTTTTGACACAGTTCCTTTGCTTCTTGCGCTCCATCCCCCCGCTCAACCCCGAGCAGGAGCAACAACCCTCGGCCAATGGCGCCGATATTCTGGCCATCCACCGCGACACTGGCTTCCGATACTCTCTGGATAAGCCCTTTCATTCGCTTCCTGATACGAGGGGTCGATTACGAACGAGCAAGAGTGTATCGGCGGCATTAACAGACCGCAACCCATTACCTCATTTTTAGCCTGCAGACAGGTCGGTTTTTGCGACGACTTCCTCAACCCCCCGAATCAACGCATCGACAATGGCCGGCTCCGTCGCCGAATGGCCGGCGTCACGGATAATCCGCAACTCGGCCTCGGGCCAGGCATTGCTCAGGGCAAGCGCATTGTCCAGCGGACACACCATATCGTAGCGGCCATGCACGATCACGCCTGGGATGTCCGACAGCCGATGCGCGTTCCGGACGATCTGATCGGGTTCCAGAAAGGCGTTGTTCATGAAGTAGTGGCACTCGATGCGGGCGAGCGCAATGGCGACGTGCGGGTGTCCGAAATGCTCCACCACCCGGGGATTGGGGTGCAAGGTGGCACAGCGCCCCTCCCAGATCGACCAGGCTTTGGCCGCTTGAATCTGCTCCAGCTCATTGGCACTGGTCAGCCGCCGATAATAAGCGGACACCATATCATGCCGTTCCGCTTCCGGAATCTGCGCCTCAAACTCCGCCCAGTAATCGGGAAAAACGCGGCTGGCGCCGTCCTGATAAAACCACTGAATGTCGCGCGGGCGGCACAGGAAAATACCCCGGAGCACCAGCCCAAGCACGCGCTCAGGATAGGTCTGGGCATACACCAGGCTGAGCGTCGAACCCCAGCTGCCGCCAAACAGAACCCAACGCTCAATCCCCAGGAAACGTCGGACCGTCTCCATGTCTTCCACCAGCTTGTCGGTGCTGTTGCCCGCCAGCTCCGCCAGCGGTGTCGAACGGCCGGCACCGCGTTGATCCATCAGCACGATCCGAAACCGCTCGGCGTCGAAAAAGCGGCGCTGGTAGTCCTCGCAACCACCGCCCGGCCCGCCATGCACCACCAGCACAGGGATGCCATCCGGGTTACCGCTTTCCTCGATGTACAAATCGTGAGGCGGCTCCACCGATACGCGGTGTTGGGCATAGGGCTTGAGTTCGGGATAGAGGGTTAGCATTCGTACGCCTATATAGATAAGCCTTGTGTCATCAGAGTGTAGCCGACGCGGACCTGTGCGTCAGACCGCAACCGCCGCACCATACCCATCAAAAAAGGCAGACCGTCACCGGCCTGCCTTTCTGAGCCAACGGCCCTTGCGACCTACTTCTTGTTGGCCCGGCGCCGCTCGTTTTCCTTCAGCAGCTTCTTCCGAATCCGAATGGACTCGGGCGTCACTTCCACCAGTTCGTCGTCGTCGATGAACTCAAGCGCCTGCTCCAGCGACATCTTGATCGGCGGAGTCAGCATGATGTTCTCGTCGGAGCCGGAGGCCCGGATGTTGGTCAGCTGCTTGGCCTTGGTGGGATTCACGACCAGGTCGTTATCGCGGTTGTGGATACCGATGATCATGCCTTCGTACACTTCGGTTCCCGGCTCGACAAACAGACGTCCACGCTCCTGCAAGGTCATCAGCGCATAACCGAGCACCTTGCCATCCACCATCGAGACCAGCACCCCATTGTTGCGATGCTCGATCTCGCCGCCCTTGACCGGACCGTAGTGGTCAAACACGTTGGTCAGGATGCCGGACCCGGAAGTCAGGGTCAGGAACTGGTTGCGGAAACCGATCAGGCCCCGGGCCGGCATGATGAACTCCAGCCGGGTCCGGCCACGACCATCCGGAACCATGTTCTTCAGCTCCGCCCGGCGCAGCCCCATAACCTCCATGATGGCGCCCTGATGCTGATCCTCGACATCGATCACCACGAACTCGTACGGTTCCT
>JBPEXU010000359.1:0-5187 GCA_052031225.1 Marinobacter sp.
GCGGAAACAGTCGCTTCACCTCATATCTGATGGTCTGGTTCTGAAAAATCCCGCACGCTATCCGCTGGCCGCGCCAGCGATTCGCTACCGACGCGCTCTAACTGATCCGGGGCATCGGCACGCTGGAGCTCAAGGACACGGCTTTTCTGCCCGGCGGTTAGCATGAGGGAAATCAAAAGGTAGGGGATGGCGACGTAGTAGGTCGGAAAACCCGCGCTACCGAATATGTTGATGAGTGCAGTGCCGCCGACGATGATGGCGCCAATGGTGAGAGTGAGCACCGAAAACATGGCGCTTCGCTCGGCCGCGGGGTCGGGTTTGAGGTTGACCGCCAGGCCGCACCCTGTGCAGGAAATGGGTTCGGCTTTTTCTAGTTGTCCGAGTTGTTCCTGAGACAGCGGATAGGTGCCATTGCAGGCCACACATACTGCTTGTGTATGATGAGTCATGACTTCTTCCCTGAAGTGGTTTTCAGCTAACCCCGTTGCGGGGCCGTCCATAGTTCCTTTATGGACCCGGTAAAACAAAAAGGCCCGCGCTTTCACGCAGGCCTTCAAAATAAATGGCCCGCCCGAGAGGATTCGAACCTCTGACCTTTGCCTCCGGAGGGCAACGCTCTATCCAGCTGAGCTACGGGCGGGTGAAATCGGTCGCGAGGCGCGTCAATTTCGAGTGCGCAATCTTACGTTCCCCGGCGGCGTCTGTCTAGCCCCGATTTCGCTCCCGGGTTGCCTGGCGATTCAGTGCTCAGGCCATCGGGTTTGCGGGGTCAGCGTGACCGTTTGGGTTTCGTCACCCACGGTGATGTCGCCGTCCTGGATGGTGACGTTGAGCGCCATGGTGCGCTGGGCCAGATCGGCCAGGTGCTTCAACGGCGTGTCGGGCAGATCGACCACCGTGAGGTTGGCGTAGCGCTCGAGCTTGTGCTGATGCTTGTCCCACCACACCGGCACCGCCCGGCCGCCGTAGGTGTAGAGGGCGACGTGTTGGGCGCGGTTGCAGGCCTTGCGCAGCCGATCTTCGTCCGGCAGGCCCAGTTCCACCCAGAGTTCGATGTCGCCGGTCAGGCGCTTCTGCCAGAGTTCCGGTTCGTCGTCGGTGCTCAGGCCGCGGGTGAACTCCAGAGTGTCGCTGGCGTTCAGGGCAAAGGCCAGGAGCCGGGCCATCATCCGTTCGTCGGTTTCGGAGGGGTGCCGGGCCAGGGTCAGATGGTGGTCGGCGTAGTAGTGCCGGTCCATGTCCGCGATCTGCAGAGTGGCTTTAAATATGGTGGCTTTGAGGGCCATGAACGTTGCAATCCGTTGGTTGTGAAGTTGGGTTGGTGATTGTGCGGCCATTGTACGGCATTGGTGAACCCTCGTCGTGGCGCGGTTTGGGCGGGATCATTCACCTGGCGAATAGCGTTATGTCGCAATTTCGATTGCCGTACGGGATTTCCGAGACTAGGTTTTGTTCAGGCATCCGGCGCGCATCTGCGCCGATGTTCCGTGAAATTCCCCCAAAAAAACACAGCGACGGAAAACGCGATGAAAAAATTTCTAGCAGCTTTTGTCGGTTCTATGGCTCTGGCCGCCGCGCCGGTGGCGCTGTCCGCCGAGGCCACCAAGGAACTGAAAATGGCGTACGACGCCGACCCGGTGACGCTCGACATTCACGAGCAGCTGTCCGGCGGTATCCTGCAGCTTTCCCACATGACCTTCGATCCGCTGTTGCGCTGGACCAAGGATCTGGGCTTCGAGCCGCGTCTGGCGGAAAGCTGGGAGCGCATCGATGACAAGACCATGCGCTTCAAGCTGCGCGAAGGCGTCAAGTTCCACTCCGGCAACGAGCTGACCACTAAGGACGTCGAGTTCACCTTCAACCGGCTGAAAGAAAGCCAGGACTTCAAGGCGATCTTCAAGCCGTTCAGCGCGATCAATGTCATCGACGATTACACCTTTGAGCTGGTGACCAGCGAGCCGTACCCGCTGCTGCTGAACACCGCCACCTACATTTTCCCGCTCGACAGCGAGTTCTACTCCGGCCAGACCGAGGACGGCAAGGACAAGAGTGCGGTGGTCAAACACGGCAACTCATTTGCCTCCACCAACCTGTCCGGTACCGGCCCGTACATCGTCACCGAGCGTAAGCAGGGCGTGCGGGTTGAGTTCGAGCGGTTCGACGATTACTGGGACACCGAGTCTCCGGGCAACGTCGGCAAGATCGTGCTGACGCCGATCAAGGAAAACAACACCCGGGTGTCGGCGCTGCTGTCCGGTGGCGTGGATTTCATCGCGCCGGTGCCGCCCAACGATCTGGACCGCATCCGCAAGGATAAGAACGTGGATCTGGTGACCATGAGCGGCACCCGCATCATCCTGTTCCACATGAACCAGGAGCGGGTTGAGGCGTTCAAGAACCCGAAGGTGCGTCAGGCCATTGCCTACGCGATCAACCAGGAAGGCATTGCCGCCAAGATCATGAAGGGCTTTGCCACCCCGGCGGCGCAGATGTCTCCGGCCGGTTACCAGGGCCACAACGAAGCCCTGAAGCCGCGTTTCGACATCGCCAAGGCCAAGCAGCTGATGAAAGAAGCCGGTTATGAAGACGGCTTTACCATCACCATGATGGCGCCGAACAACCGCTACGTGAATGACGACAAGATCGCCCAGGCGGTGGCGGCCATGCTGGCCCGGATCAACATCAAGGTGGATCTGAAGACCCTGCCGAAAGCGCAGTACTGGCCGGAGTACGACAACCGGGCGGCGGACATGATGATGATCGGCTGGCACGCGGACACCGAGGATTCGGCCAACTTCTATGAGTTCCTGACCTTCTGCCCGGACGCCGAGACCGGTGCCGGTCAGTACAACGCGGGCAACTACTGCAACCCGGAAATCGACGCCCTGGTGGAACAGGCCAACGTCGAAACCGACCTGGACAAGCGGGCGGCCCTGTTGCAGGAAGTGGAGCAGCGTCTGTATGACGATGCGGCCTTCATCCCGCTGCATTGGCAGGACCTGGCCTGGGCGGCGAAGAAGAACGTGAAGATTGAGCCGGTGCTCAACGTCATGAACTTCCCGTACCTGGGTGACCTAGTCATTGAGTAACCGTTGGTAACGGCAGGCCGGCTCAGGAGTGATCCCGGGCCGGCCTTTTATTTGCAAGATCGATCCGGACAGATTCCATGTTAGCGTTTTTGGTTCAGCGGATATCCCAGGCCCTGCTGGTCATGTTTGTGATCAGTGTGATTGCCTTTGCCATTCAGGATGGTCTCGGGGACCCGCTTCAGGAAATGGTGGGTATGTCGGTCTCCGAAGAAGAGCGGGAGGCCATTCGTGAGGAGCTCGGGCTCAACGATCCGATGGTGGTGCAGTACCTGCGCTTTGCCGGCAACGCCCTCCAGGGCGACCTTGGCAACTCCTATTTTTACAGCAAGCCCACGCTGGAAGTGATCGCCGAGCACTTGCCGGCGACCCTGGAGCTGGTGATTGGCGCCAGCCTGATCATTGTCTTTCTGTCAGTGCCGATCGGGGTGTATTCGGCGATCCGTCCCGAGGCCTGGCTGTCGAAATTTTTCATGGGCGTCAGTACCGTGGGCATTTCCATTCCGGTGTTCCTGACCGCCATTGTGCTGATTCAGCTGTTTTCCATCGGGGTGACGGTGGACTGGTTCCCGGCGGACACCGGCTGGGGGCAGTGGCTGAACGAGGCGCTGTCCACCGAAGGCGGGCTGCCGTCGTACGGCCGGGGTGACGAACTGACCCACCTGTTCGGTACCTGGGAGTCCGGGTTTTTCACCAGCGGCGGTCTGATGCACCTGATTCTGCCGTCCATTTCCCTGGCCTCGATCATGCTGCCGCTGTTTATCCGGCTGATCCGGGCGGAAATGATGGAAGTGCTGCAGAGCGATTACATCCGCTATGCCCGGGCCAAGGGCCTGAGTGCCGGCCGGATCAACTTCCTGCACGCGCTGAAGAACACCATGCTGCCGGTGATTACCGTCGGCGGTGTGCAGATCGGCATCATGGTGGCCTACACCATCCTCACCGAAACGGTGTTCCAGTGGCCGGGCGTCGGGCTGATGTTCCTGGAGGCCATCACCCGCAGCGACATTCCGCTGATCGTGTCCTACCTGATGGTGGTGGGGCTGATCTTCGTGGTTACCAACACCCTGGTGGACCTGATTTACGGCCTGGTGAACCCCACCGTCAAACTGACAGGTAAGAAAGCATGACAACGGCAACGGTTTCCCGCTGGGACCGCTTCCGCGAGTCCTTCTTCTGGTACAGCTTCAAGCGCGACAAAGTGGCGATCGTCAGTTTTGTGGTGCTGTTGCTGATGGTGCTGGCGGCGGTGTTCGCGCCCCTGCTGGCGCCCACCGATCCCTACGATCTGGCCCAGATCAACATCATGAATTCCGAGCTGCCGCCGGTGGGCCTGGACGGCGCCGATCCGGCCTTCCCGCTCGGCACCGACGCCCAGGGCCGGGATCTGCTGTCCACGATTCTGTACGGCACCCGGGTATCGCTGATGATCGGCTTTGGCGCGGTGCTGCTGCAGGCCGCGCTGGGCATTCTGTTCGGCCTGCTGGCCGGCTACCTGGGCGGTCGGGTCGACTCCATCCTGATGCGCATTGCCGACGTGCAGTTGTCGTTCTCCACCCTGATGGTGGCGATCATCGTCGGCGCGGTGTTCAAGGCCAGCTTCGGCAATCTGATGTTCGGCGAGATCGCCATTTACATGCTGATTTTCATCATCGGCGTGGCGGAATGGCCGCAGATTGCCCGAACCGTGCGGGCCTCGGTGCTGGCGGAGAAGAAAAAGGAGTATGTGGATGCCGCCAAGGTGATGGGCTTCGGCACGCCGCGGATCATGTTCCGACACATTCTGCCCAACACCCTGTCGCCGATCTTCGTCATCGCCACGGTGCAGATCGCCAACGCGATCATTTCCGAGGCGGCGCTGTCCTTCCTGGGCCTGGGGATGCCGGAAACCCAGCCGTCGCTGGGCTCGCTGATCAAGTCCGGATTTGACTACATCCAGAGCGGTTCCTGGTGGATCACCCTGATCCCGGGCCTGGTGCTGGTGGTGCTCGTGCTGGTCATCAACCTGTTGGGTGACTGGCTGCGGGATGTGATGAACCCACGGCTGTACAAGGGGTAAGCGCCATGCCATTGCTTGAAGTCAAAGACCTGGATGTCCGGT
>JBPEXU010000036.1:0-3487 GCA_052031225.1 Marinobacter sp.
CGCTGTGCCGCAAAGGTGTATTGCCGGCGCCGGAACAGTTCATTCGCCAGGTGCCTCACCTGAGCTGGATTCCGGGCTCCGACGGCCGGGCGTTTCTCGCCAGCAGGCAGCAGGCACTGGCCGGCAACGCCCTGTTTGAAGGCATGGATTTCTCGGACCAGCCGGACACGCTGGAACGCTGGCTGCCGCTGATTGCCCAGGGCCGTGACCGTCGTGAGCCGATGGCGGCAACCCGAGTGGAGCACGGCAGCGACGTTAACTTTGGCGCCCTCACCCGCGCCCTCGGACAGCACCTGAGCAAACAGCCCCAAGTTCAGCTTCGGCTCGGCAGCCGCGTTACCGGCCTGCAGCGGGCGGGCAAGCGTTGGCGGGTGACCGTGGAAACCCTGGCCAGTGGCGAGCAAACGGTGTACGACGCCCGCTTTGTCTTCATCGGCGCCGGCGGCGCCAGTCTGTCGCTGCTGCAAAAGGCGGGGGTACCGGAGGCGAGGGGCTACGGGGGTTTCCCGGTGTCCGGGCTGTGGCTGGCTTGTCAGAACGAAGCCCTGGCTCTGGCCCACAGCGCCAAGGTGTACAGTCAGGCGAAAGTCGGCGCCCCGCCGATGTCGGTACCGCACCTGGATACCCGCTACATCGATGGCAAACCGGCGCTGCTGTTCGGACCCTTTGCCGGCTTTACCACTCGCTTCCTCAAGGCCGGCAGCCTGCTCGACCTGATCCGCAGCGTCCGGCCGGACAACCTCGGCAATCTGTTGCACGTGGCCCGCACACAGTGGCCACTCACCCGTTATCTGATCCGGGAGGGGCTTAGCTCCCGCGCTCACCGGCTGGCGCACCTGGACGAATTCATGCCCGCCGCCGACCACCGCGAATGGCAGCTGCGCCGGGCCGGCCAGCGGGTGCAGATTATCAAGACCGGACCGGATGGCCGGGGCATGCTCGCGTTCGGCACCGAGGTGCTGGCCACCGGTGACGGTTCCCTCGCGGCCCTGTTAGGGGCTTCGCCGGGCGCCTCCACCTGCGTCTCCGCCATGCTCGAGGTGCTGGAAAAGTGCCTGCCGGAGCTGACCGCCGGCCACCATCGGGCCACGCTGCAGTCGCTCATTCCCAGCTACGGCGAATCGCTGAAGGACGACCCGCAGCTGGTACGCAACATCCGCGCTTTCACTCACCCGACACTGGGCCTCACCAGCCCGGCGTCATCACCATTCTCAACACGGAGCGAACGACATGTTGATCGGAATCCCCAAAGAGACCACGGCCGACGAGAACCGGGTGGCAATCATACCGGCCGGCGTGCCGGAGCTGCTTGAGGCCGGCTACGAAGTCGTTGTTGAAAAGGGTGCCGGCGAAGGCGCTCATTTTACCGATGAGGAGTACCGGAGCAGCGGCGCCATCATCGCCGACGATGCCGAGGCGCTCTACCGTCAGGCCCAGATCGTGGTCAAAGTCCAGCCGCCCAGCGAGCAGGAAGCGGCGCTGATCAAGCCGGAGTCGTCGCTGATCTGCATCCTGGAGCCCTGGGACAACACCGCACTGATTCAGACGCTGGCGTCCCGTTCGGTGCAAACCTTCGCTCTGGATCTGGTGCCGCGCACTACCCGCGCGCAGTCCATGGACGTGCTCAGCGCCATGTCCGGCATCAGCGGCTACCGTTCGGTGCTGCGCGGCGCCATGTCGCTGCCGCGTTATTTCCCGATGCTGATGACCGCCGCCGGCACCATCCACCCCGCCCGGGTTCTGGTGATCGGTGCCGGCGTGGCTGGCCTGATGGCGATTGCCACCGCCCGGCGCCTGGGTGCGGTGGTGGAAGCCTACGACGTGCGCCCGGAGGTTCGGGAGCAGGTGGAAAGTCTGGGCGCCGATTTCATTGAGATCGAGGTGCCGGAAACCGATGCCGCCGATGGCAACGGCTACGCCACCGCCCAGTCGGAAGCCTTCTACCAGGCTCAGCGGGAGCAGCTCGGCGATTGCGTGGCCCGGGCCGATCTGGTGATCACCACCGCCGCCGTGCCCGGCAAGCCGGCACCGAAACTGATCGACAAGGCGATGATTCACCGGATGAAGCGGGGCTCCGTCATTGTCGATCTGGCCGCCGCTCGCGGTGGCAACGTCGAGGGCACGGTGCTGAACGAAAAAATCGAGGTCGATGGCGTTACCCTGGTGGGCCACGTCAACCACCCGTCCCGGGTGCCGGTGCACGCCTCGCAGTTGCTCAACCGCAACATCATCAACTTCCTGCTGAACATGACCGACGACGGTCGACTGGTTCCGGATCTGGAGGACGACATCGTGGCCGCGACCCTGGTCACCAAAGAAGGTCGCATTTTCTTCGAGCCCGCCCAAACATCCGAGAAGGAGACCGCCTGATGGAACTTCTGGTACTGAGCTTCACGATTTTCATCCTCGCCCTGTTCGTGGGCGTGGAACTGATCAATAAGGTGCCACCGACGCTGCACACGCCGCTGATGAGCGGTACCAACGCCATCTCCGGCATCGTGATTGTCGGCGCCATCGTCAGCGCCGGCAGCAACGACCTGTCGCCGACCCTGGCAGGGGTGCTCGGGTTTGTCGCGGTGACCCTGGCCAGCATCAACATCGTGGCCGGGTTCATGGTCACTGACCGCATGCTCAACATGTTCAAGCGCAAGGGATAATCATGTTTGCACTGATCAATCTTTCCTACCTTACCGCGGCCGTGCTGTTCATTCTCGGCATCAAGGGCATGACCAAGCCGAAAACGGCGGTCCGGGGCAACCAGCTTGCCGCCGTGGGCATGTTGATCGCCGTGGTCGCGGCGTTGCTGGATCAGCAGATTGTTGGCTATAGCACCATCATCGCCGGCATGCTGTTGGGCGGTGCCATCGGCGCCTGGCTGGCCCGCCGCACCGCCATGACCTCCATGCCCGAGCTGGTCGCCAGCCTGAACGGCATCGGCGGTGGTGCCTCGCTGGCGGTGGCCAGTAGCACCTGGCTCACGGCCATGGCCCAGGGGCAGGCACTCAACGCCGTGTGGACGGTGGCCATCCTGGTGTCCATCGCCATTGGTGCGGTGACCCTGACCGGCTCGGTGGTTGCGGTCCTGAAGCTCAAGGGCAACGTCGGTGACAGCCAGCGCGCCCGCGCCTGGCAGGCGGTGACGCTGTTGTGTCTGCTCGGCGTGATCGGCTCTGGTGTGCTGGTGTTTTCCGGCAGCGAAACACCAAGTCTTGTCCTGCTGGCCATGGTCGGGCTCTGCCTGCTGCTCGGCGTCGGGCTGGTGCAGCCCATCGGCGGCGCCGACATGCCGGTGGTGGTGGCGCTGCTGAACGCCTATTCCGGACTGGCCGGCGCTGCGACCGGTTTTGTGCTGGAAAACCAGGGCCTGATCATCACCGGCTCGCTGGTGGGCGCCTCCGGCCTGATCCTGACCGCCATCATGTGCAAGGCGATGAACCGTTCACTGCCCAACGTGCTGTTTGGCGGTGCCTTCGGGCAGTCCACTGAC
>JBPEXU010000360.1:0-7872 GCA_052031225.1 Marinobacter sp.
TGCTGGCGGGCCACTTCCGCGAAATCCTGGCCACCTTCGATGGCTTTCTTCAGTTCCTCGCACTTGGCTTCGCTGTCGACGAGGATGTGACGTGCAGTTGCCTGTGTCATGATAGGGTTCCTTGCGTGAAATGAATCAACGGTCCGGGTGAATGCTGCCCGCTTGCGCATCGGCTGGCAAGGCTTTTCCTGCGCCGAGCCCGCCCGGACCTGACCAGAGGCTTCAGTTTGAACACCGACACCATTATTCAGGCAACCCGTAATTGGGTGGAGAACGTCGTCGTGGGTTACAACCTGTGCCCGTTCGCCAAGCGCGAACTGATGCACGACCGCGTACGTTTTCAGGTCACCGACGCTCAGACCGAAGAGCAGTTGCTGCAGGCCCTGCACGCCGAATTGCAGTGGCTTGAAGCGCATCCGGAGGTCGAAACGACGCTGCTGATCCATCCCCGGGCATTGCCGGCGTTCGAGGCCTACAACGAATTCCTGGCCACCGCCGATGGTCTGCTCGCCTACCTTGAACTCGAAGGCATCTACCAGATTGCCAGCTTTCACCCGGAATACCGTTTCGAAGGCACCACCGGCGACGAGGCGGAAAACTACACCAACCGGTCGCCGTACCCGATGCTGCATTTGCTGCGGGAAGCCAGTCTGGAGGCGGCCATTGACGGCTACCCGGATGTGGAGGGGATTCCGGCCCGCAACATTGCACGGATGAACGAGCTGGGGGCCGGGAAAATGCGGGCAATCCTGGCTCGCTGCCTGGGCGATGCGGAACGGGCGCCGACAGACGAGTAACCGGGCGGCTCCCGCCCAGACAAGACAAGAGGTACACCTTGGGACTGCTGTTTGAACAAATCGACACCCAACCGTCGGTGATCGGAGATATCACCCTGCGCCGCCGCCGTATCCCCGCCCTGGGTGACCGGGACATTTATGAAGTCAAACTGGGCGACGAGTTTCTCATGTCCAGCATGTTTGTCGATGCCGAGGTGGCGCTGGCGGATCTGGGCCTGGCTCAGGCGGAGGGGGATCAGCTTTGTGTCGTCGTTGGTGGGCTGGGCCTGGGTTACACCGCGGTTGCTGCGCTGGCCCACGACCGGGTCAGCGAGCTGCTGGTGGTGGAGTACCTGGCGCCGGTGATCGGCTGGCATCGTGGTGAGCAGGTACCGCTGGGGGCACAGCTGAATCGGGACCCGCGCAGCCGGTATGTGCAGGGTAGCTTTTTTGATCTGGCGGTGGCGGACCCTGCTCAGGGCGGATTTGATCCACAGGCGCCGGGAAAACAGTTTGATGCCATTCTGCTGGACATTGATCACTCGCCCCGGGCGTTGTTAAACGACGCCAGTGCCAGCTTCTATACTGCGGAAAACCTGGCACTGATGGCCCGGCAGCTCAAGCCCCGTGGGATCTTCGCCATGTGGTCCAATGAGGGCGAGGATGCGGCATTCATGAACGAGCTCAAGGCCGTGTTTACCGACGTGGTGTGCCACGTGGTGACCTTTTTCAACCCGTTTCAGAATCGCGAATCCTTCAATACCGTGTACGTGGCCCGCAAGCCGGGCTGACCTTCGGCTGGGAGTAGCGCTTACGCGCCAGAGATGGGGGAGCCCGGTCGGGCTCCCCCTGGTTGGGGTTACATCAGGTTGTAGACAAACACGATGGCGACCGCCACCGGGGTGATGAAGCGAACCGTGACGAACCACAGGTTGAACATCGGCGCCGACAGCGACAGCTCGTTCTCCATCGCCTGACGCGACATCGCCCAGCCGGCGAATACCGCAACCAGCAGACCGCCCAGCGGCAGCAGGATGTTGGCGGTGAAGAAGTCCAGCAGATCGAAGATGGTCTTGCCTTCCAGCATCGGGATGAAGCTCAGCGGCGCCACGTCCGACCACAGGTTCAGGGACAGGATTGAGGCGATACCCAGCGCCCAGCACACCACACCGGCACCCAGGGTACTGACGGTGCGGTTCATGCCTTTCTGTTCTTCCAGCCACTCCACAATCGGCTCCAGCAGGGAGATGCCGGAGGTCCAGGCGGCAAAAATCAGCAGGATGAAGAACAGGGTGCCGAAGAAGCTGCCCATCGGCATCTGACCGAAGGCCAGCGGCAGGGTCTGGAAGATCAGGCCCGGGCCGGCACCCGGCTCAAGACCGTTGGCAAAGACAATCGGGAAGATCGCCATACCTGCCAGCAGCGCCACACCGGTATCAATGATGGAGACGGTAATGGAGGTTTTGGCGATGGATACGTTCTTGGGCAGGTAGGAGCCGTAGGCCATCATTACCGCCATACCCAGGCTCAGGGTGAAGAAGGCGTGGCCCAGCGCCACCAGGACACCGGAGGTGGTGAGCTTGGAGAAGTCCGGCTGGAACAGGAAGGTCAGGCCCTGGCCGAACGAGCCGGAGGTCATGGCGTAGCCGACCACCACCAGCAGCAGGATGAACAGACCCGGCATCAGAATGCTGACGGCCCGTTCCAGACCCGAACGCACGCCCCGGGCGACCACCACCATCACCAGTGCCATGAACACGGTGTGCCAGAGCAGCAGGGTCATCGGATCGCTCAGCAGGCCGGAGAAGATCGCGCCGATGGCGTCGGCGGACTGGCCAACGAACTGGCCGGTGGCGGCGGTGCCGACGTAGGAGACCGCCCAGCCGCCGATGACCGAATAGAACGACAGGATCAGAAAACCGGCCAGGACGCCGACCGCGCCGACCAGTTTCCAGGCCGGATTGAGCTTGTCCCGTTCGGCGATCAGACGCAGGCTGTTAACCGGGCTGCGACCACCGCGACGGCCGATCATGACCTCGGCCATCATGATCGGAATACCGACCACTGCGATACACGCCAGATACACCAGTACGAAGGCGCCACCACCGTTCTCGCCGGTGATGTAGGGGAACTTCCAGATGTTTCCGAGACCCACGGCGGAGCCGGTGGCAGCCAGAATAAAGGCGAGCCGTGATGACCAGAGCCCGCGCTTGGCGTTGGAACCCTCAAGTGCCCCCGTATAGGCGGCAGAACCTGATGATGTGACAGACATGTTGATCTCCTGCAGTACTTGTTTTTGTCAGGGCAAAAAGGGGGGCCGCAGAGGCCTGCGGCCCCCAAGGGGGATGCACCGGGGTCAGGTCACCCGGCGCGAGCGAACCGCTCCGGCGCCAGCCCAGCACCTGCGGTGTGCTTCTGGAACCGCTCCTCCGCCAGTTCGTTGGCGATTTCACCGGTGGGCAGACCGGTGCGGTCGGAGCGGTTGAATATTTCGGTCAGCGTGTCGCCGATGGTTTCGACGTGGGCGCGAACTTTCTCCGGGCTGGCCCCGGTGCGCTCGTAGAACACATCGATGATGCCACCGGCGTTGATGGCGAAGTCCGGCGCGTACAGGATGTCACGCTGCTTGAGCATGACATCGTGCTCCGGACGCTCCAGCAGATTGTTGGCGGCACCGGCCACCACGCTGGCCTTGATTTGCGGAATGCTGTCGTCATTGAGCACCGCGCCCAGGGCACAAGGCGCGACCACATCCACCGGCAGGTACAGGATGTCCTCGGCGGCGGCCGGTTTCGCGCCCAGGTGCTCGATGGCGCGCTTCATGTTGTCTTCGTGAATGTCGTACACCCAGAGTTCGGCGCCGGCCTCTTTCAGGTGCCGGGCCAGCCGGAAGCCGACGTTGCCAATGCCCTGGATGGCGACTTTCAGGCCGGTCAGGTCGTCACGGCCGTACTTGTGCTTGACCGCCGCTTTCAGGCCAATGAAGGTGCCGTAGGCGGTCGCCGGGGACGGATCGCCATTGCTGGGCTTGCCGTCGAAGCCGGTGCGCTCGGCGATGCCGGCCACGTGCTGGGTCTGCCGGCCCATCACTTTCAGATCGGGCACGCTGGTGCCGGAGTCCTCGGCGGCAATGTAGCTGCCGCCCAGGGTTTCCAGGTGGCGGCCCATGGCTTCGAGCAGGGCTTCGGTCTTGTGCTTGCGTGGATCGCCGATGATCACCGACTTGCCGCCGCCCAGATCCAGGTTGGCCAGGGCCGATTTGTAGGTCATGCCCTTGGACAGGCGCAGCACGTCGCGCAGAGCTTCTTCATCGGTGGCGTAGGGGAACATCCGACAACCGCCGAGGGCCGGGCCCCGGGAGGTGTTGTGAATGGCAACGATGGCCTTCAGTCCGGTTTCCGCGTCGCAGAAAAAGGACAGGTGTTCGTGATTATCGAACTCCGGATGGCTGAATACGTTCATGGCGTTTCACCTCTTTTCCGTTGCGGCCACTACCCTTGTGGGGCCTGTGGCCGCGAGCTTTTGTTGTTAGACCGCCGCGTTGGCGATTTGTTGATGTTCCCGTGCGTTCGGGTTCAGTTCGGCCCGCAGCTGGCTGCGTTCCTTTCGGGTGGCCCGGTAGTTGTCCTCCTTGACCGGACCATAACCCCGGATTTTCGCCGGCAGGCTGGCCAGCGCCCGGGCGGCGTCGGCGTGATCCTTGTTCAGATACTTCAGCAGCCAGGCGATGTCGTCCTCGTATTCGCGGATGATCTTGCGCTCCAGGCGCCGGTCGGCGGTGTAGCCAAACGGGTCCAGCGGTGTGCCGCGCAGGCCGCGGGCCTTGGCCAGCAGCGCGAAGACGGTTTCCATCCAGGGCCCGAACTTGCGCTTCTTCGGCCGCTCGCCGTTCTTGCTCCGGCTCAGCAGCGGCGGTGCCAGGTTGAATTCCAGCTCGAACTCGCCCTCAAACTGCTCGGCCAGTTGTTTGTGCAGGCTGCCGTTGCTGAACAGTCGGGCCACTTCGTACTCGTCCTTGTAGGCCAGCACGCGGGCGTAGTTTTCGGCAATGGCACGGAACAGCAGCGGATCACGGCCGAGCTTCTGGGCAATCACGGTTTCGGCTTTGCGCACCAGCTTCTCGTAGCGCTTGGCCAGGGCCGCGTTCTGGTACTCGGTCAGGTGCGCCATGTTGCGCTGGATCAGCTGATCGGTGGTTTCCATCACCTGCACCACGTCGCCCTTGGGCTGCGGGAAGGCCAGCGCTTTGACCTTGTCCAGATCGTGAGCGGCGCGGCGGCCCCACAGGAACGCCTGTTTGTTCTTTTCCACCGCCACGTTGTTCAGCTCGATGGCGCGCTCGATGGCCGCCGCGCTCAGCGGCAACAGCCCCTTCTGATAGGCGAAGCCGACGGTAAACAGGTTCACCGCCATGCCGTCGGCCATCAGCGCCTTCGCCAGGCCGCCGGCGTCCAGGAACCAGCTGCCGTCTTCGCGGCAGGCCTCGCGCACGCTCTGCTCCATGGATTCGCCCGGGAACTGAATGTCCGGGTCGCGGGTGAACGCGGCCGGCATGGCCGGTTCGGTGTTCACCACGGCGCGGGAGAACCGGTTGTCCAGCTTGGCCAGGGCTTCGTCCGAGGCCGCAACCATCAGGTCGAAGGCCATCATCAGGTCGGCTTCACCGGCCGGAATGCGCACCGCGTGGATGTTGTCCTGACGGTCGCTGATGCGGATGTGGCTGACCACGGCGCCGAATTTCTGCGCCAGACCGGTCTGGTCGAGCACCGACACGCCTTTGCCTTCGAGGTGAGCGGCCATACCCAACAGAGCACTGACGGTCACCACCCCGGTGCCGCCGACCCCGGTCAGCAGAATGCCGTAGGGATCGTTGCCGTGCACCGGCGTCGGCTCCGGCAGGTCCGGGAAATCGACGTCGGAGCGGACCCCGACCGGCTTCTTCAGCTTGCCGCCCTTGACGGTGACAAAGCTCGGGCAGAAACCGCGCACGCAGGAAAAGTCCTTGTTGCAGGCGGACTGGTCGATGGTGCGCTTACGGCCCTGTTCGGTTTCCTTGGGCAGAATCGACAGACAGTTGGACTGGATGCCGCAATCGCCACAGCCTTCGCAGACGTCGGAGTGAATCATCACCCGCTGGTCCGGGTCCGCCATGGTGCCGCGCTTACGGCGCCGGCGTTTCTCCGCGGCGCAGGTCTGGTCGTAGATGATCACCGAGCAGCCTTCCAGTTCCCGCAGCTCGCGCTGCAGCGCGTCCAGGTCATCCCGGTGGTGGAAGGTGGTGCGGTCGGCAAAGTCGGCCCGGGACGGGTACTTGTCGATGTCGTCGCTGACCACGGCGATGCGGCGCACGCCTTCGCCATAGAGCTGGTGAGTGATCTGCTGCACGGTCAGAGTGCCGTCCACCGGCTGACCGCCGGTCATGGCCACGGCATCGTTGTACAGGATCTTGTAGGTGATGTTGGCGCCGGAGGCAATGGCCGCCCGGATCGCCAGGATGCCGGAGTGGAAATAGGTACCGTCACCCAGATTCTGGAACACGTGCTTTTGCTTGGTGAACGGCGCCTGGCCCAGCCAGGTGACCCCTTCACCGCCCATCTGGGTGAAGGTGTCGGTGCCCCGGTCCATCCAGGTCGCCATGTAGTGACAGCCGATACCGCCCAGCGCCCGGCTGCCTTCCGGCACCTGGGTGGAGGTGTTGTGCGGGCAACCGGAGCAGAAATGCGGAGTGCGCTCCAGCCGTTCACGGGGCTGCGCCAGGCTGTTTTCTTTCTCGGTCAGGAAGTCCAGACGCTGTTGCAGGGTGTCGTTGCAGTAGCGGTCGCCCAGGCGAGAGGCAATGGCCCGCGCCACCATCGCCGGGGTCAGTTCGCCGACGGTGGGCAGCAGCTCGTTGCCCTGTTCATCGCGCTTGCCGATCACCGTCGGGCGCTGGGTGTCCTGCCAGCTGTACAGCTGGGACTTGATTTGTTCTTCGATCAGGCCGCGTTTTTCCTCAACCACCAGGATTTCTTCCAGGCCGGCGGCGAATTCAAAGATGCCTTCCGGCTCCAGAGGCCAGGGCATGGCCACCTTGTAGACCGCCAGGCCAATGGCTTCGCGCTCCTGGTCGCCGATGCCCAGGTCGGCCAGCGCCTGGATCACGTCCAGATAGGCCTTGCCGGTGGTGACAATGCCCAGTTTCGGCTGGCTGGCGCTGAGCACGGTGTGGTCGAGGCGATTGGCGCGGCAGAAGGCCTTCGCGGCCTCCAGCTTGTAGCGGTGCAGGCGCTCTTCCTGCGCCATCGGCTTGTCGGGCCAGCGCGAGTTGAGGCCGCCTTCGGGCATCTGGAAATCGCGCGGAATGGTGATTTTGATCCGGCTCAGGTCGAGGTTGGCGGAGATCGACGAGTCCATGTTTTCGGCCAGGGCCTTGAAGCCGATCCAGCAACCGCTGAACCGGGACATGGCCCAGCCGTACAGGCCCAGGTCGAGAATGTCCTGGATGCCGGCCGGGTTCAGCACCGGCATTCCGGCGTCACGGAAGGCGTAGTCGCTCTGGTGCGGCAGGGTAGAGGATTTGCAGGCGTGGTCGTCACCGGCCACCGCCAGAACACCACCGAAGCGCGAGGTGCCGGCGGCATTGGCGTGTTTGAAGACGTCGCCGGTGCGGTCGACACCCGGGCCTTTGCCATACCAGAGGGCGAACACGCCGTCGTACTTGGCGCCTTCAAAAATATTGACCTGCTGGCTGCCCCAGACCGCGGTCGCCCCCAGGTCTTCGTTAATGCCCGGCAGGAAGTGAATGTGCTGTTTCTTCAGATAGTCGCGGGCTTTCCACAACACCTTGTCGAAGCCGCCCAGCGGCGATCCGCGGTACCCGGAAATAAAACCCGCGGTGTTCAGGTTGTTCATCCGGTCGAGCTGGGCCTGCAGCAGCGGCAGTCGCGCCAGCGCCTGGCTGCCGTTCATATAGACGGGGCCGGAGTCTTTTTCCCAAACGTCGTTCAGGCTGACATTGCGCAGTTCAGTCATGGTGTTCACCGTTTCCAGATGCATGGCGGCACGGACGCGCAGGGCGTCGGGTCAGGTGCCGGAGTTCAGTGATGGATCAGGCTGG
>JBPEXU010000361.1:0-4913 GCA_052031225.1 Marinobacter sp.
GTTATTGGTCAGGTGCAGCGGCGCCCGTTCACCTTCGGATGGGTGGCGCACATCGATGATCACGTCGCCCACGCCCGGGGTCTGCACCAGCTCGACTTCTTCCGGGGTCACGGTGGACGCCATCAGTCGGTTCACCGGGGTCTCCTGCCGGGCCTCGATGGCGGCGGCGAGCACGGCCGGGTCCATGTTGGCTTCGTCTGCCTCGACCCGGTGCAGTTTCGCCCGGGTGGCCGGTTTCTGGGAAATCACACCGCAGTACTCCGGCATGTTGCGGGCGTAGGGTTCGGTGCCGATCTCGCGGGCAATGCGGATGATGGACTCTTTGTCCATGGCGATCAGCGGCCGCAGGACCACCTCGTCGCTGGCCCGGTCGACCACATTCAGGTTGCTCAGGGTCTGGCTCGACACCTGGGCCACCGCATCGCCGGTGACCAGCCCCACCGCGTTGTTGTCCCGGGCGATTTCCGACGCCGCCTTGAGCATCAGACGCTTGAGCACCACGCCCCAGTGACGGTGGCTGACCGAACGCATGATCTCCGCGACCACGCCTTCAAACGGCACCGAGATGAACTTGGCGCCGTGCGAGGCGCCGTAGCGCTCCCACAGGTAGTACACCACCTGACGCACACCCACCTCATGGGCGGTGCCGCCCAGATTGAAAAACAGAAAATGGTTGCGCAGGCCCCGACGCAACATCAGATAGGCCGCCACCGACGAGTCGTAGCCCCCGGAAATCAGCGTCATCACGGTTTCGACGCTGCCCAGCGGGTAGCCGCCCAGGCCCCGGTGCTTGCGGTGGGCAATGTGGAACTGTTTGTCCCGGACCTCCACCCGCACCTCCACCTGGGGCGTTTTCAGATCGACGCCGGTGGCATGGGTTGCGGACAGCAGCGCGGCGCCGACGGTGCGCTCGATGTCGATCGAGCGAAACTCGTGCTGACCGTGGCGCCGGGCCCGGACGGCAAAGGTCTTGCCATCCAGACGCGGGCCAAAGGCGGCCACCACCTTGTCGGCCAGATCCTGGAGTGACTCGAACGGATAGACCGCGATTTCCTGAATGGTGGAAATGCCGGGAATGCGCAGCAGTTCGTCGATCACCGGCCCCGACAGCCCCCGATCCTCCGGCACCTCGACATCGATGCGATCCCAACTGCCTTCGACCAGAATGTCGGCGTCCAGCCGGGCCAGCAGCTTACGAATGTTCTGGCGCAGATGGCGCATCTGCTGACGACGAACGGGTTTGCTCTTGATGGCGACTTCCGGAGCGGGACGGATTAACAGTTTCATAGATCGGAGTTTTGTCGGGTGGCGTATGAAGGGGAAAGCGCTTAGTGTACCTTGTAGGCCGATCGCCTCAAAATCCGTCATTGCCGAAACCATTAGGAGCGCTATCACCACAATGACCGAAGCCACCATCAGCACCCTCGTGTCACCGGAGGGCAGCCTGGAGATTCTCTCCAATCACGAAGTCAATCGTCTCAAGGACAAGAGCGAAGGCGGCCTGTACCGGCTGTTCCGCCAGTGCGCCCTGGCCGTGCTCAACACCGGGGTCGAAACCGACGACTGTAAAGCACTGATGGAGGCCCACTCCGACTTCGACGTGCGACTGGTGCCTCAACCCCGGGGCCTGAAGCTGGAGCTGATCAACGCGCCGGCGCACGCTTTCGTCGATGGCGAGATGCTGCGGGCCATTCGGGAACACCTGTTCTCGGTGCTGCGGGACATCATTTACACCCACTCGATCCCGCACTCGATGGCCGGCTTCCGGCGCGACAATTCCGAAGACATCACCAACCTGGTGTTTCACATCCTGCGCAACGCCCGGGTGCTGGAGTCCGGACGACAACCGGATCTGGTGGTGTGCTGGGGCGGCCACTCGATCAGCCACGAGGAATACCAGTACTCCAAGGAAATCGGCCACCAACTGGGCCTGCGCGGGCTGAGTATCATCACCGGCTGCGGCCCGGGCGCGATGAAAGGGCCGATGAAGGGCGCCACCATTGCCCACGCCAAGCAGCGGGTCAAAAACGGCCGTTATATTGGCATCACCGAGCCCGGCATCATCGGCGCCGAAGCGCCCAACCCGATCGTGAACGAGCTGGTGATCATGCCGGATATCGAGAAACGGCTGGAAGCGTTCGTGCGCTGCGGCCACGGCGTCGTCGTATTCCCGGGCGGCGTCGGCACCGCGGAGGAGATTCTGTACCTGCTCGGCATTCTGCTGCACCCGGACAACGCCGACCTGCCGTTCCCGGTGGTGTTCACCGGGCAGCGTGAAAACGCCGAATACTTCGACATGATTGACCAGTTTATCCGCAATGCTCTGGGCGACGAAGCCGCCAGCAAGTACGAAATCATCATTGATGATCCGGTGCGGGTCGCTCAGGCCATGAAAAAAGGTATGAAGGAAGTGGAAACCTTCCGCCGGGCCATGCAGGACGCCTACTACTTCAACTGGATGCTGAAAATCGATCCGGTGTTCCAGTTACCGTTTGAGCCCAATCATGACAACATGCGGGCGCTGGAACTGCACCGGGATCAGCCCGCGCACCTGATCGCCGCCAATCTGCGCAAGGCGTTCAGTGGCATCGTTGCTGGCAACGTGAAAGAAAGCGGGATTCGGCAGATTCAGGAGAAGGGACCGTTCGAGCTGGCCGGCGATCCAACGCTGATCAAACCGCTGGAAGCCATGCTGGAACAGTTCGTGGCACAGCACCGGATGAAACTGCCTGGCAGTTCCACCTATCAGCCCTGTTACCGGATTGTCAGTGGCGCGGCCTGAGCGCGCCACTGATTGTCTGCCGGGCGTTACTGACCGCTGGCCGGCAGGCTGGCGTAGTACGCCGCCAGATTGGCGATGTCGGCATCGCTCAGCCCGGTGGCCTGGCCCTGCATGATGGCGGCCTGACCGCCGGAGCGCTGCTTGTTCTTGTAGGCTTTCAGGGCCTGAACCAGGTACTGTTCGTTCTGGCCCGCCAGGTTCGGGTAGGTGGGGATCTGGGCGATGCCGTTCTGGCCGTGACACGCGGCGCAAACCGCGGCTTTTGCCTTGCCCGCCGCCGCGTCGCCTGCGGATGCAACGACCGGCAGTGCCGCCGCCGCTGCCATCAGTCCAGCCAGTGCGTAGTGTTTCAGTCTCATTGTGGATACCCTCTCATCGTTATTGGCACCGGGTGCCGTCAGGTGTTCAAAGCCTCGTACGCGCTCCACTTATAGCACAGCCAGGAGCCCGCACAAATGCCATAGGTCAAGGCGCCGGTTTCGACATTTGTCCTCTTTACCGGAACCGCCGGATAATGGGACAGTACGAACTCAACCCCATACCCGATGACAGGCACTGTTCCGGAGACCCCCGATGGCCCTTGATACCTTGACCCTGAGAGACGCCCCATGTCGGTAGATACCCAGGAACTGCCGTGCCAGGAAGGCCATATCGGGTTGTTGACCCTGAACGCGCCCGACACCATCAACGCCCTGACCGAGGCCATGGTGGAACAGGCGCAGGATGCCCTGGAGCGCTGGGCCGACGATGACCGAATCTGCCTGGTGCTGCTGCAGGGTGCCGGCGACCGGGGCTTCTGCGCCGGCGGCAATGTCCGCAAACTCTATGAGGCGATGACCGCCACCGGCGACACCGACGCCCCCGCGCGCTTTTTCACCCGCGAATACCGCCTCGACTACTGCCTGCACCGGTTTCCCAAGCCGGTGGTGGGCATTGGTCACGGCGTGGTCATGGGCGGCGGTCTGGGCCTGCTGTCGGCGTGTCGGTACCGGCTGGTGACCCCGGATCTGGCGCTGGCCATGCCCGAAATCGCCATCGGGCTGTTTCCGGATGTCGGCGCCAGCTGGTTCCTCAATCGCTTACCTGGCCGGCTGGGCCTGTTCATGGGCCTGACCGGAGCCCGGCTCAACGTCACCGACGCGCTTCGGGTCGGCCTCGCCGATATGGCGTTGCTACCCGAGGATCGGCCGGCGCTGATCGACCAGCTCCAGGCCCAGCGCTGGACCGGCGAGCCACCGGCCGACGACAACCGGCTGTTCCGGCTACTGAACCAGATCCACGGCCCCGATTACCGCGCGCTGCCGACAAGCCACCTGGAACAGCACGAGCAGACCATCGCGCGGCTCAGTGCCGGCGATCACCTGCCCGAGATCGTGGACCGGCTGCTGACATCGGACCTCGACAGTGACTGGTGGCAGGCCTGCATCGAAACACTGCGCGGAGGCTGTCCGGTGTCGGCCTGGCTGGTGTGGACGCAACTGAAAAAAGCCCAGCAGATGTCGCTTAAGGATGTGTTCCGGATGGAGCTGGCGATGGCCCGGGAGTGCAGCCGTCGGCCCGATTTGGCGGAGGGTATCCGCGCCCGGCTGGTGGATAAGGACCAGACCCCGTCGTGGTCCTACGCCTCGGTGGCCGAGGTGCCCGAGACGGTGGTGGCGGGCCATTTCCGGCCCGAGTGGGACGACAGCAACGATCCGATGCAGCTGAGCTGAACCCCGGGCCGGCCTAAGGGCGGGCGCCGGACTGGATCAGCAGCATCTCGAGATCGTGATTGTTGATGGCCCGGGCCCGATCGAGCGCGGTCGCGCCGTCAGGCGCCCGGTAATTGACGTCGGCGCCGGCGGCCACCAGCATCTCCGAGGTCAGCAGGTCGCCGCTTTCAACAATCTTCATCAGCAGCGATTCCCCACCCTGACTGACGTTGACGTTGGCGCCGGCGGCGAGCAACACCTTGACCACCGACAGGTTGCCCTGTTCCGCCGCCAGCATCACCGGGGTATAGCCCTGGCCATCGGCGGCATTGACCCGGGCGCCGGCCGACAGCAGCAACTGCACCAGACGCCGGCTGCCATTGGCGGAGGCCGCCATCAGCGGTGTCCGCGCCCCCTCGGCCGCCAGATCCGGATCGGCG
>JBPEXU010000362.1:0-3009 GCA_052031225.1 Marinobacter sp.
GCGCCTCCGCCATCCCCGGCCGGAGGCGCGGGTCCGGCGCCCTCAGAGAATCTGGTCGAGGGTCCAGTACAGCAGGTTAAACGGCTTGTTGTAGTCCGATACGGTATCGGTCTCCGAGGCCTGCATCACCGCACCACTACCGTTCAGGACGTTGTCCACGAAGTCGTCAAGCTCCAGCCCCAGTTCCTGGATGTCGGCGTTGGCAAATTCGATGATCGACGTGCAGTGGCTCTCATTGACGTCGCGGAACATCGGCAGGTAGTAACCGAAATTGTCCAATCCCGCCAGAGCGGTCTTCAGACGCTCGGTGTCGATCGCCCACTTCTCATGCAACAGGGCTTCCTTGGTGGCCTGGTCGGGGGCATTTTCGATCTCCGGGAAAAACCGCTCGTAGGAGTAGGACGAGTAATTCAGATCCCGCCAGAAGTGGGTGTGCCCCATGCGGTCACCCGGAAGCCGCGTTGCCAGGGCGGCATACAGGCTGCCCAGATCGTTCAGATTCAGTGCCGGCAGACCCGACTTCAGGTAGTCCAGCGGTCCCCCCGCCGCGTCCAGCCCCCAGGACTGCCGGATGAAGGTCTGTAACAACACCGATGGATACGCCTGCGGGTCGGCACCGATGGGGGCACTGAAGGCCGGCCCGGAATCGTTGATCAGGAAGCTGCGGGTGGGCGCCATATCCCGACGCGTCGGGTAGTAGTTGGTCAGACTGCCGATGCCGCCGGCACTGCAGCCGGTCGCCAGCATCTGACCGGGGCGCTGCAGGTTGTCCTTGAGCCAGGACAGTACCGCCCGGGTGTTGCGCAGGCCATTGTGATGCCAGACCAAGGGGTCGGCCTCACCGGCCGGGTCCTCATACACCGCCACCCGATCGCCGGAATAGATATCGCCGGTACAGTAGGGAACGTACACCATGTTCCAGTCCTGGGTTTTTACCCGGCTCCACGGGTGCAGTCGCACCACGAACGGGCTGACCAGGCTGGCGCCGGGATTCAGCAGCGACATGTAGTCGTCCGGGATGCCGTCGGGATTGCGCGCGCCCCGGATGCCGGCCTGACCACTGCAGCTCTCGTAGTCCCAGCAGGCGCCGCCGCCTTCAAAGTAAATGATGGTGTTCGAGGTGTTGGGCACCCGGTTGACGAAAAACTTGTACTGGGAGCCGTTGCCGCACACCGCACCGGTCTCCGGTGCCAGAGGAATGGTCTGCCATTGGTAGTAGGCGCCGGGCGAGAAGCCGTCGCTGAAGCCCGGCGGGTTGGCCAGCAGCGGGTAGTCACCCTGGCGCTGCTGCTCGGTCACCGGGTTGTCGGCGGGCGGCGGCGAAAACAGGTTGCCCAGTGTGCGCCAGAATCCGTAATCCCCCAGCTCGGCCATCGCCGGGGCGGACAGGGTCAATAACAGCAGCCCCAGCAGCAGCCCCGGCCGCTGCCGTCGAATCGATCCAGCCTTGTTCATTGTTATTCTCCTGCGCTTGTGAAATCGAACTCGCGGAACGAAAGCCCGCAACACCTACTGCAGGAAGGCGTCAGACTAAAGCTAGACGTGACACATTGTTACTTCAAAGCGGACAAAAGATCGATTTTGCCTAAAAACGGCGCCATTATTCCGTTGCCACGCAGCCACCGACATCAGTCAAACAACCGCAGCTGGGTCACCGGCGCATCGTCGTTGCGGAACCGGACACCCACGCCCAGCAGGCGCACCGCCCGGTCGGGTTGAGCCATCAATTCATCGAGCAACGGCTGGAAATCGGCAACCCCGGGTTCACGCACCTGGTCCCGGACCCGTTCCAGAGTGTGGGTGGAGAAATCGCTGTAGCGCAGCTTCACAAAGAGCTTGTGGATGGGTTTGCCACCGCCTTTTCTGCTCAGCCGGTGGTTCAGGTCTGCCACCAGCGCTGGCAACACCCCGTCACAGGCGGTTTTGTCCGGCAAATCCTGGGAAAACGTGCGTTCGACGCTCACCGACTTGGCGACCCGGGACACCACCACCGGGCGCTCGTCGCGGCCGTGGGCCATCTCGTGCAGGCGGTAGCCCTGCTTGCCAAACCGCTCCACCAAACGTTCCACGCCCAGGGTTTGCAGGTCGCCGCAGGTTTTCACCCCCAGTGCATGCAGCTTGGCCGCCGTGACCTGCCCGACGCCGAACAGCTTCTCAACCGGCAGGGCCTCAACGAACGCCGGCACGTCCTCGGGCGTGATGACAAACAGACCGTCCGGCTTCTGCCAGTCACTGGCGATTTTGGCCAGAAACTTGTTGGGCGCCACGCCGGCGGAGATCGTGATGCCGACCTCGCGCCGGACCCGCTCCCGCAGGTGGCGGGCCATCAGCGTGGCGCTGCCGTGGTGGTCGGTGATGTCGGACACGTCCAGAAAGGCTTCATCCAGCGACAGCGGTTCCACCAGATCGGTCAGCTCCCGGAGTATGTCCATCACCTGGCGCGACACCGCCCGGTAACGGGCCATGTCCGGTGGCACGAAAACCAGCCCGGGGCAGAGCCGGCGCGCCTCGCTGCCGGGCATGGCCGACCGGACGCCGTAGGCCCGCGCCCGGTAGTTGCAGGTGCTGACCACACCCCGGCCACCGTCCCCCCCGACGGCCAGCGGCACCTCGCGCAGGCTGGGGTCGTCGCGCATCTCCACCGCCGCGTAGAAGCAGTCGCAATCCACATGAATGATCTTGCGCTGGGCCATGCCGGAACTCGCGTCCATTATCTGTACATTTATACAGCCTTGTATCTTACGATAACATCCTGAGAATGTCAGGAACTCAAACGGGCCAGACACAGGACCACAGTCAATGAACGTCAACGAGGCGGTTCGCATTCACCTGGCGTCCCTGACCGCGGGGCACGGCGATTTCGACGACACCCTGGCGCTGATCGAGCGCTATTTCGAATACCAGCCCACGGCGTTCCAGAACGGTCCGCTGCACAATGACGCCGGCACCAATGCCGGATCGTGCCGGGTCTTCGCCCTGGGCCAGTACTGCAACCTGAGTGAATCCGAT
>JBPEXU010000363.1:0-6051 GCA_052031225.1 Marinobacter sp.
AAGGCAGGGGCACAATCGGAGCCCCTGCCACCACCGGAGCCCGTATACCAACAACCACCGGCTCCGAATGGCTGTCATTGCTGGTAGGAGGTCGTCACTATGCCGGTACAGCAGTTGAAGCAGTTCCTCGACGAGGCGGGGGTTGAATACATGTGCCTCTCCCATCCACCCGCCTTCACCGCCCAAGAACTCGCCCGTCACGTCAAGATCGCCGGTGATCGCGTGGTCAAAACCGTCATTATCGAACTGGACGGCAAAATGGCCATGCTGGTCATGCCGGCCACCTGGCGCATCCGCTGGGATCGGCTATGCCGCATTCTCGATACCGATTTCGTCGATCTGGCGGACGAACGCGAATTCCAGGACCGGTTCCCGGATTGCGAAGTGGGCGCCATGCCACCGTTTGGCAATCTGTTCGGGATGACAGTTTATTGCGCCGAATCGCTCACCGAACAGCCGGAGCTGGCCTTTGCCGCCGGCACCCACACCGAATCGGTGCACATGAAAACCGCCGACTTCCTGACCCTGGTACAGCCGATGGTGCTCAACCAGGGCTTCGTCAAACCCGGCGCCCGGAAACCGGCGTGGCTGGTCAAGGGCCGGCGGCAGCCTGACACTCTGGGCAAGCCGAAGGTCACCGGCGTCGCCCGGTACTGACGGCGCACTGACTGGGGATTGATCCGGGTCGCTTGTCTGTACCCCGTCTTCGCGTAAACTGACGGCATCAGACAGGAACCCGATATGACGCAACGCTTTGACATTATCATTGTCGGCGCCGGCATGGTGGGCGCGGCTCTGGCGACCGGACTGGGTCGCGAGGGCGTGTCCGTCGCCGTTGTCGAACAGGCCGCCGGGGCGCCCGAGCCGCCGGCACACGCCCCCGATATCCGTGTCTCCGCGCTCAGCGCCGGCAGCGAACAGTACCTGAACCGCCTCGGCGCCTGGCAACACATCCAGGCCATGCGCGTCACGCCCTACCGCCGGCTTGCGGTCTGGGATGCCACCCCCCACCCTCTGAGCCGGCTGCTGCCCGGAAAACTGGCGACCGTCACCTTCGACGCCGCGCGCCTGGGAGCACCCCATCTTGGCCACATCGTCGAAAATTCGGTGACTCAACGGGCGCTCTGGCACACGGCCGAGCGCCTGGCGCCGGTCACCCTGATCACCGGCGCCGGCGTGACCGGACTCGAGCAGGACCACGACCGGGCCACGGTCATCCTGGACAACGGCGACCGGCTCAGTGCCAGGCTGATCATTGGCGCCGACGGCGGCACCTCCCGGGTGCGGGAATTGGCCGGCATCGGCGTCAGCCGCGATCAATACAGCCAGCAGGCGATGGTGGTGTCGGTGCGCTACCGGGGGCCGGTCGAGGACATCACCTGGCAGGGCTTCTATCCAACCGGCCCCAGGGCCTTTCTGCCGCTGCACAGCGCCGGCGCAGACTGCCCGGACGAAAGCTGGGCCTCGCTGGTGTGGTACGACGAACCGGCCACGCTGGCCCGGCTGAAACAGCTGCCGGCCACGGAGCTGATGGCGGAAATCCAGCGCGCGTTTCCCGACGCTCTGCCGGAGCTGACCCACATCGATGCACGGGCCAGCTTCCCGATTGCCCGCCAGCACGCCCACCGCTACTTTGCCGGCCGGGTGGTACTGGCCGGTGATGCCGCCCACACCATCAATCCGCTGGCCGGTCAGGGGGTCAATCTGGGCTTTCAGGACGCCCAGGCGCTGCAGGAGGTCCTGCGCGAGGCCATCCGGGCCGGCACCGATCTGGCCGCCCCCTCGGTGCTGGGCCAGTATGAACGTCAGCGACGCCCGGCCAACCGGCGGATGATGACCGCCATGGATGTCTTTTACCACCTGTTCAGCAACCGGATACCGCCTGTGCACATCCTCCGCAATCTGGGACTTGGCGCGGCCCGCGCCCTGCCCTTTGCCCGGGATCGGGTGGCGAAATACGCCATGGGCATCGACGACGACCTGCCCGCGGTCCTGCGCCAGCTTACCGACCGGCTGCCGGGACTGCGCGCGCGTTAGCCGTTAGCCAAGCCCTGGACCTCTCACTTAGCAAGGAGCAGACATGTCAGACACCATCTTCACCAAAATCATCAACCGTGAAATCCCGGCCGACATCGTGTACGAGGACGATCTCAGCCTCGCCTTCCGGGACATCAATCCGCAGGCGCCGGTGCATCTGCTGATCATTCCCAAGAAAGCCATTGCCACCATCAACGACATCGGTGAGGGCGACCGCGAGCTGGTTGGCCACCTGTACTGGGTCGCCGCCAAGCTGGCCAAAGACATGGACTTTGCGGACGACGGTTATCGGGTGGTGATGAACTGTGGCGAAAACGCCGGCCAGACCGTGTTCCACATTCACCTGCACCTGCTGGCCGGCAAACCACTCGGTTGGCCGCCTTACACCGACAAGATGAAACAGGCGTAACAATCGTCTCACGTGACGCGGATCAATACCCGGCTGGCGAAATTGGTCTGTAATGGTTCATGGGGCTGTCACAGCCCCATGGCACGATGAATCCGGATCGACCGGAGACGCGTCAGACCCGTTTTCATCGTTCAATTCTTATCGCTCAACAAAGGACCTGATATGAGTCAGCCGAAACTGAACATGGAGCCGTTGAACCAGCTCAACAAACTGATGATGGACACCTACAGCCAGCTCGTCGAAGCGCAGATGAGCAGCCTGCAGGGCTATCTCAACCTGATGGAAGAGCAGACCCGCGCCGCCACCTCGATCCGCGACCTGGACGGTTTGCAGCAGTTTGTCAAAGCTCAGCCCGAGCGCTTCAACCAACTGGTCAACAAGATGTCCGAACAGTTCGAGAGCCTGTCGTCCAGCGCCGTTGAATTCCGCGACGAGGCCAACGACGTGCTGCGTAGCTGGTTCAAGGAGCTGACGGCCGCCGACGCCAGCGACGCCGACGCCGACTCAGGCAACGTCAAGGCCAAAGCCAAGGGCAGCACCCGCGCCCAGCAGACCGCCTCCTGACGCCAACCCGATCGCGCGCTGCCGAGCGGGCTTTCCGGTAGCGCGGACTCCCTCTACCCGCCCTGTTTCCCGAGGTTAGGAATGGATTTCTCCCGCTACGCCAAAGACGCCATGGCCCAGGCCAAGGCCGCCACCCGTTTGTCCCGCGATCTTCTGTCCCGGGGCTTTTCGCCACGTCCGTTTTCGAGCCAGGACACCTCGTTCGTACTGGATGTCAGTAAGAGCCTGAGCGCCGCGATCCGGGAGGCCGCCGTCAATCCCTACAAAGTGATTGAAGACAACAGCCAGCTGCTGTCCCATTACTGGGCGCTGGCCCAACGTCTTGGTCAGGCGGCGATGCGGGAAACGCCCGACCCGGTGATCGCTCCGGACCCCTCGGACCATCGCTTTGACGATCATGCCTGGCGCGACAATCCTCTGTATTTCGCCATTGGTCAGCTCTATCTGATTCACACCCAGTACCTGAACAAACTGACCGGGGATCTGGAGGGCCTGACCGAGGAGAACCGACGCCAGCTGAACTTCCTGACCCGCCAGCTGGTCAACGCGCTGGCGCCGACCAATTTCTTCCTGACCAACCCCGAGGCCATGCGCAAGTGCCGGGAAACCAAAGGCATGAGCATCGTGCGCGGGCTGGAGAACTTCTACAAGGACCTGCTGCGCAGCCGCCAGCTGCTGAACGTGTCGATGACCGACGACAAGTCCTTTGGCGTCGGCGAGAACATCGCCACCACCCCCGGCAAGGTGGTGTTTCAGAACCGGATGATGCAACTCATCCAGTACCAGCCCACCACCGACACGGTGCACCAGACGCCACTGCTGATCGTGCCGCCGTTTATCAACAAGTACTACATCCTCGACCTGACCCAGAAAAAATCGCTGGTGCGCTGGCTGGTGGACCAGGGCCACACCGTGTTTATGATTTCCTGGATCAATCCGGACGAGTCCTACCGTGACACCACCTTCGACGACTACCTGACCGAAGGCGTGGTCGCCGCTATGGATGCGATCGAACAGGCCACCGGCGAGCACGACATCAACACCATCGGCTACTGCGTCGGTGGCACCCTGCTGGGCACGACCCTGGCGCACCTTGAGAAAACCGGGGATAAGCGGGTGCGTTCGGCCACTTTCTTCACCACCCTGCTGGACTTCGAAGACCCCGGCGAAATCGGCGTGTACCTGAACGAGCGTACCGTTCAGGCGCTGGAAACCTACATCGACAAAGTGGGTTACTACGACGGCCGGTTCATTGCCCTGAGCTTTTCCTCACTGCGGGAGAACGCCCTGATCTGGTCCTACTTCGTCAACAACTACCTCAAAGGCGAGCAGCCGCTGCCGTTCGACCTGCTGTACTGGAATTCCGATTCCACCAACCTGCCGGCGGCGATGTACCGCTACTATCTGCGCGAGATGTACATGAACAACCGGCTGAAAGAGCCGGACGCGCTGACCATTGCCGGCACCCCGATTGACCTGACGGCGGTGAAAACCCCGTCCATGTTCGTATCGGCACAGCAGGATCACATCGCGCTCTGGAAAGCCACCTACGCCGGCTTCCAACTGTTCTCCGGCGAGAAACACTTTGTCCTGAGTCAGTCCGGCCACATCGCGGGTATCGTCAATCCCCCGGAACCGGAGAAATACGGTTACTACACCAACGACGAGGCCGCGCCAACACCGGAGGCCTGGTTCAGCGCCAGCGAGCACCACAAAGGCTCCTGGTGGCCACACTGGCAGGCCTGGGTCAGCCGTTTCCAGGGCGAGGAAGTCGAGCCCCGCATTCCGGGCGACGGCGCCCTGGACGCGCTTGAGGACGCGCCCGGCTCCTACGTCCGCAAGCGTCTGTTCTGACCGGCAGCCGTCGCGTTCCGGGCGGTGCCACGCCCGGAGCCTTATTGCGCGTTGCGCTGCAACCGCCGGCTCCAGCGCTGTTTGGCGTACCGGCGCAGATTGGAGACGTTGTCGGTCTCGTCCATGATTTCGGTGCCCAGCAGGGTTTCCAGAATGTCTTCCAGAGTCACCACCCCCAGCCAGGTGCCCAGCTCGTCGTACACCACCGCCAGATGCTGGCGCTCCCGCAGCATTTCCGAAAACAGAAACTCGATGTTGGTGGCCGCCTTGACCGTCTTCACCGGCCGCAGCGCGTCCATCAGATTGTCGCTATCGGACAGGTTGATCAGATCGGCCCGGTGCAGATAGCCCCGGGCATGGCCCTCGGGATCAATCACCGGGTAACGGGAAAACGGCGCATTGCGCACCTGGTCGCGGAAACTGGCGACGGTGGCATCCGGGGTCACGAATTTGCACACCGTGCGCGGTGTCATCACCGCACTGACCTTGATCTCATGAAAGCGCAGCACGTTCTGGATCATCCGGCGCTCGTCCTCGTCCAGCGCCTGCTGGTCGCGACCGATCTCCGCCAGAGCACTGATCTCGGCGCGGATGTCCGTCTCGCCCTCACCGGAGGTAATGCGCCGGGTCACCTGCTTGGACAGCCAGACGAACGGCAGCAACAGCTTCATCAGAAAACCGAGAATGGCGGGCAGTGCCGGCGCGATGCCACGCCAGTATTTGGCGCCGATGGTCTTCGGAATGATCTCCGAGAACACCAGAATCGCCAGGGTCATAATCGCTGACGCCGCCCCCAGCCAGGCCTCGCCGAACACCACCGCGACCTGGGCACCGACCCCGGTGGCGCCGACGGTATGGGCAATGGTGTTCAGGGTCAGGATCGCCGACAGCGGATCGTCGATTTCATCTTTGAGTTTGCGCAGACGGACAAAGAGCGCAGGTCGCTCCTTCGCCAGCGAGGCGATGTAGCTGGGGGTAATCGACAGCAGTGCGGCTTCCAGGATGGAACAGAGAAAAGAAAATCCGATGGAAAGAATCGCAAACGCGACAAGCAGGATCATACGCCCTCAGACTCAGTGGATACCGGGACATCGTAACGGAACACCCGCGCGCCGCAAAGCGGCAACGACGGCGACCGGATCCGCCCGACCGCCGTCGCCCGACTTCAACGACTGACGACCCGTTCA
>JBPEXU010000364.1:0-3342 GCA_052031225.1 Marinobacter sp.
CACGCGTCGATCATTGACGGCTGCGTTCTCAGTCGTGCCCGCATTCGTCGCTACCCCCACGGCGATGTGGCGGCGTTGGACGCCATGTTGGCGGACACCTCTGGCCACAAACTGGTAGTCACCGACGGTGTGTTCAGTATGGATGGCGATGTCGCGCCGCTGCGCGAACTGGCCCGGCTCTGCCGCCATCACGACGCTCTGCTGGTTGTCGACGACGCCCATGGTATCGGGGTGCTTGGCCCCGAGGGCCGGGGCAGTGTGCTCGCCGAGGGCTTGTCGGAAGACGACGTGCCGGTGCTGATCGGGACCCTGGGCAAAGCTGTCGGCACCAGTGGTGCCTTTGTCGCCGGCTCCAGCCTGCTCACGGACTACCTGGTGCAGAAAGCCCGTACCTACATCTACACCACCGCCATGCCGCCGGCCCTGGCCCTGGCGACCTGTGCCAGTCTCGATCTCGTCGAGCGTGGCGAGGCGCTCAGGCAAACGCTGCGTCAGCGCATCCGTCAGTTTCGCGACGGCGCATTGAGTCTTGGCTACGACCTGATGGCGTCGGACACGCCGATTCAGCCGATCCTGGTGGGAGACAACGACACCGCGCTGGCGCTGAGCGCGGCGCTGGAAAACCAGGGCCTGCTGGTCACGGCCATTCGGCCGCCGACGGTGCCGGTTGGGCAGGCTCGCCTTCGGGTAACGCTCAGCGCCGCACACAGCGCAGCCGATGTGGGACGATTGCTGGATGGCTTGCAGGCGGTAGCCGGATTGCTCGACCAGTCGCGAACCGGAGGCGGTCATGGCGCCTGACCGGTTGCGTCTGGTGGTTGTCGGCGGCTGGGGCGTACGGGCGGAAATGCTTGAGCCGGTATACCGGAGGTTGCCGGCTGAGGTAACCCTGGTGTCGCTTGACGACCGTTTGCTCGAACACTGCCAGAGCGTCAGTGACGCGGCCGACGAGTTGCTGTCCACTTGCCCGAAACCGGCTATCTGGATGGGCTGGTCGCTGGGCGCTGCCATTGTGATGGAAGCGGCGTCGCGGGCAACCGGTGCGGTTCGCACCGCCGTCACGTTGGCGGGCTTTCCCCGCTTTGTCGCGGCGAACGGCTGGACAACCGGTATGTCTCGGGCGGAATTCTCGGCCTTCGCCCGGGGCCTTCGCCAGGATCCCGAGCGTTACTGGTTGCACTTTCAGTTGCTGATGATTAACGGTTGCTCCAACGAGACGCAGGCACGACAGCAACTGAAACCCTGGCTCGAGGCCGGGGCCCCGGTTTCGCCGGAAGGCCTGGCGCATACGCTGACCTGGCTCCGAGACCTGGATCAGCGCGGTCGCTGGCAGGCACTGGACATACCAGCCTTGCACCTGCTGGGTCGGGAAGACGTGATTGTCCGGCCCTGGTCCGGGCAGCTGGCCCTCGGGCCGAGCAGTCGCATCGAAACGATTGACGGTATGGCGCACTGGCCGGTGGCTGACCAGGCGGAACTCTGTGCCGACGCGATCCGCTCCTTTTTATCCGTTCCGGAGGTGGCAGAGTGGGTATAGCAAACTGGTCTCACGCCCCGGCGTTTCAAGCATCCAAGACCAACATCGCCAACGATTTTGGCCGAGCTAGGGCGACCTATGAGCAGGCCGCCCGGCTCCAGCGTCGGATGGGGCAGACCCTGCTCGGCTGGCTGGATCGTCAGCCGCTCTTTCGCCCCGACCGAGTGCTCGATCTCGGCTGTGGCACAGGGCGCTTCAGTCGGGCCTTGCTGTGCCGTCATCCGAACGCGGCCATCACCGGTGTCGATCTGTCGCCCGGCATGATTGCGCAGGCGCGGGACTCCAGCCCGGAAGCTATGGACTGGATCACCGCCGATGCCGAGTCGCTGCCGTTCCGGCCCGGTCAGTTCGATCTGATTTTCAGCAATTTGATGATCCAGTGGTGCGAACGCCCGGAGCGGGTGCTGGCGCAGTGCCGGCAACTGCTGCGCCCGGGCGGCGCGCTGGCCATTTCCACCTTGCTTGATGGCACCCTCTGGGAGCTGAAGCAGGCGTGGGCGGAGGCCGATCCGGGCCAACCCCACGTCAACCGGTTTGAAACCCGGCCGCACTGGCAGGAAATTCTGGCCCAGGAACTGCCGGACGCGGAGCTGGTGACCGAGACCATTGCGCTTCCCTACGACTCTCCGATGGCGCTGAATCGGGAGCTGAAGCAGCTCGGGGCCGGCTTTAAAGGCCAGGGGCGGCGCCGGACAGTGACATCGCCAGGGCGCTTCCGGCGTATGGCCGAGTCGTATCCCAGAGCGTCGGATGGGCAGGTGCTCGCGACCTACCAGGCGGCTTACATCTACTACAGGGCTGAGGGCTAACCGATGGCGAAAAAAAGCTTTTTTGTGACCGGTACGGATACCGAAGTGGGCAAAACAACGGCCTCAGCCGCTTTGCTGGAAGCGGCCCGCGCCGCCGGCAAGCGCACACTTGCCATGAAGCCGGTGGCGTCGGGATCGGAACAGACACCGGAGGGGCTGCGCAATGAGGATGCCCTGATTCTGCAACAGGCGGCGACCGAAGATCTGTCCTACGAGCAGATCAATCCGATCGCCCTGGAGCCGGCCATTGCGCCCCATGTGGCGGCAGAGCAGGCGGGTGTTCGGCTGTCCGCCCAGCGCCTGATTGGCTTTTGCCGCGGGTTACAGATCCGCCCCGCAGATATGATTCTGGTCGAAGGTGCCGGTGGCTGGCGGGTGCCGCTGAACGAGCGGGAAACCTATGCCGCCGTGCCCCGGGAAATGGGGATGCCGGTCATTCTGGTGGTTGCCCTGAAGCTGGGGTGCATAAACCACGCGCTGCTGACCGCCGAGGCGATTCGGGCCGATGGTTTGGCACTTGCGGGGTGGGTGGCCAACCGGGTCAGCGACCAGACCATGGCCAATGAAACCGAAACCCTGAATTATCTGATGACCCACCTGGGCGCACCCTGCCTGGGGGTTCTGCCGTGGTTGGAGGAGCCCGATCCCAAAGTGTTGTCGGGCTACCTCAATATCGATCTCCTGTTTGAAAATTGACCAATTTTGTGGCCTACTAGTGTCAATTACTAGTCATACTTGGTGGCCGCTATGATCAATAACACGCTGTCGATCGGGCTTCAGGGCATTCAGGACGGTATGGTCGGGATGGAAAACGCGGCCCGCAAAATTGCGCGGGCGGGGGTTGATGGTCCCCAAGGCAGTGCCGATGGTGCCGGCGGTCTGGTTGAACCGATCATCGATCTCAAGCTCTACGAGCGCAGCGTCGAGGCGTCGGCGCAGGTCGTCAAAACCGCCGACGAGACCCTGGGCACCTTGTTGGACGTGATTGCCTGACCG
>JBPEXU010000365.1:0-13323 GCA_052031225.1 Marinobacter sp.
CAGACGGTCGAGGTCTCCCAATCCCCGGCATCCACCGCTGCGCCGCCGGTGATCCGGTACTGTTCGGCATCAAACCGGCGTGTCTGCTGGCGGAACTGCCAGGTGAAACCGGGCCAGAGCGTGGTGTTCCGGCCGTTCTCATTGACGTACCAGCTCCGGCAGCCGCTCTGCCACACCGAATCCCCCAGCTTGGCCTGAAGCGATGCGTTGTACGCCCGCTGTGCGTCCGGGTTCACGTCGACGCTTTTCCAGCCCGCTCCGCGCATGCGTTTCAGGGCATCCAGCACGTACTGAATCTGGGCTTCAATCATGTACACCATGGAGCTGTGCCCGAGCCCGGTGTTCGGTCCCATCAGCATGAAAAAGTTGGGGAAACCGGCGATGGTGGTGCCCTTGTAGGCTTCCGCGCCGTCTTTCCAGGCGTCCAGCAGATCCTGGCCATCGCGACCGAACACCATGCCGCGGGGCACGGGTTCCTGCGCCTTGAAGCCGGTACCGTAGATGATGCAGTCCACAGACCTTTCGGTGCCGGTGCCGTCCACGATCACGTTCCCCCGTACCTCGCGGATACCGTCAGTCAGCAGGTACACATGATCCTGCGCCAGAGTCGGATAGTAGTTGTTGGAGATCAGTACCCGTTTGCAGCCCAGATGGAAATCCGGCGTCACTTTGCGTCGCAGCTCGGGGTCTTTGATCTGGCGGCGGATGTGCCGCCGGGCCTGCAGTTCGGCCAGTTTTAACAGGCGCGGGTGACCGACAAAGCCCAGCACCCGACCTTCGAGCATCCAGTAGAGGCTCTGGCGGAACGCGTTCAGGCTCTGGGGCACGGCCCGAAACAGGCGCCGCTCCAGCGGTCGGATCTCCCGATCCGGCTTGGGCATGATCCACGGCGGCGTGCGTTGGTAAAGATCGACCCGGGCGGCGGTTTTCGCCACCTCCGGCACGAACTGAATTGCTGAGGCTCCGGTGCCGATCACCGCGACCCGCTTACCACGCAGGTCGTACTCGTGGTCCCAGTTCTGTGAGTGGAAGCGCTTGCCGGTGAAGGTGTCGATCCCGGGGATATCGGGGTAGGCCGGGGTGCTGAGCCCGCCCATACCGGATACCACGATATCCGCAGTCAGAGAATGAAACGCCGGCAACGCGTCGTCACTGCGATCCAAGGCATCGCCGGGTTTAAGCCCCCGTGTCTGCATGTAGGCCCAAAGCGCCGGGCTGTCACAGGTTTCCAGCCGCCAGGCAGACGTCGCCTCGTCCCAGCGCGCGCCGGCAACGTGGGTATTGAGCCGGATGTGAGCATTCAGGCCGTACTTTTCAGCGCAGTGTTTGAGGTACGCCTTGATCTCCGGCTGGGTTGCGAACATCCGGCTCCAGTTCGGGTTCTGCTCGAAGGAAAAAGAGTACAGCGCCGACTGCACATCGCAGGCGCAGCCGGGGTAGTGGTTGGCATGCCAGGTGCCACCGATGTCGTCATTCTGTTCCAGAATCACGAAATCGTGAAACCCGGCTTCTTTCAGCTTGATGCCCATGCCGAGCCCGGAAAACCCGGTACCGATGATGACAATCTGTGTGGTGTCGGTCATTGCTGCACTCCTGTTCCGGCCAAGGGGCCTTGCCTGTTGTTGTTCGGGCGGCCATGATGGCCGGTAGACACATGTATACACCCGCAAGTAGACACGTGTATACCCAAGAACAGCCAAGCGGCCATCAATGGCCTTTGTTGATAAACAACTGACCCACACCGCGGGCCGGAAACCGAGTCGTTCCGGCCGCGCTATGCAGTCGAGACAGACATGAACGTTGTCACCGGTGGAAAACTGAAACTGATTCAGGCGGCGTTGCGCCTGATCACCGAAACCCGCAGCCTGACCTCTCTGGGCCTGCGGGAACTGGCCCGGGAAGCCGGCCTCAATCCCAACACCTTTTACCGGCACTTCAAGAATCTGGACGAGTTTTGCCTGCAGGTGCTGGCTTACGTTGCCGAGGATGTCAAAACAGGGGTGCGGGAGTTGCGACGCATGGCGGCGTCATCGGAGCAGGCAGCCCACGACACGGTCACCTTTGTTTACCGCTATTTTCTGGCCCATCCTGCTGCCATCACCATTGCCGTCCGGGAGCTGCATGGCCCCTCACCGCTGATGCGACAGGCCTTAGCCACACAACTGGACGCCAGTGCCCGGGAAATGGCGGAGGATATTCTGGAACGCGGGCTGGTGCCGGGTGTGGCACCGGAAACAATTCGGGAGATTTCGGACATGACGATCCGGTACATCCTGTTCCGGGCCATGGATTATCTGGAACAGCCCGAGCAACGAGCACGGATTCAGGCGGAGACGGAACGGTTCATCAACCGCCAGTTCCGGGGCGCGATGGTGGAACACCTGCCCCAGTCGGAACTGGCCGCTGTCACCCGCCCGGGGAACTGACCGGGCGTGCGCTACTCGGTGGTGTTGAAGACGTACGAGGCGACGGTGCCGTCGTCGTTAAAACGCACCACCAGATCGGTGGTTTCGGCCTCTCCGAACGCAGACCAGCGATACCGGCCATAGGTCCAGGTGCGCTTGCCGTCCTCAACACCGGTACGCCAGGGTTCGCCAAACAGGGCCTGAATGTCGGACCGGGTGGTTTCGCCGATTTCGATCTGATCGACGTTGTGGGTCGGGAAGTCCCGCCCAACCGTCGCGCACCCCACCAGGGTGGCGAGAACCACTGCCAGCAACGTCGGTTTGAAAAAACGCATGGCTGTCATGGAATACTCCCTGTCGGTTGTCAGATGTCCCCCATCATATCGAAGCGGGCCGGCGTTGCGATTACAAAGCCGTTAATCCTCGGACACAAAAAAGCCGCAGGCCCGAAGGCGCTGCGGCAATGGGGGTTTCAGGGACAATCAGTAGAGCTTGGCGAGAGACTTCCGGGCGAAGGCTTCCACTTCCGCCAGACGGCCTTCTTTGACCTTCACCAGCCACTCCGGATCCTGCAGCAGGGCCCGACCCACCGCGATGAGTTCGAATTCCTTATTGGTCATGCGCTCGATCAGTTCGTCGATGCCGGACTGCTCGACCGCCTCCTTCTTGGAGGCGAAGGTGCCGCTGATAAAGTCTTCGGTCAGGCCGACACTGCCCACCGACATCGTCGGAACACCGGTCAGCTTCTGGGTCCAGCCGGCCAGGTTCAGGTTCGAGCCCTCAAATTCGGGTTCCCAGAAGCGGCGGGTGGAGGCGTGGAAAATATCCACCCCGGCCTCGGCCAGCGGTTTCAGGAACCGCTCGAGTTCTTCCGGGCTGTTTACCAGCCGGGCCTCATAGTCCTGCTGCTTCCACTGGGAGAAGCGCAGCATGATCGGGAAATCCGGGCCGACCCGGTGGCGCACTTCCTCAACGATTTCCACCACAAAGCGCAAGCGGTTCTCAAGACTGCCGCCGTATTCGTCCTCGCGCTGGTTGGTGCCTTCCCACAGGAACTGATCCAGCAGGTAGCCGTGGGCGCCGTGGATCTCGACGCCGTCAAAACCCAGAGCTTTAGCGTCCTGAGCAGCGTCACCGAAGGCCTGGATAACGTCCCGGATGTCGTCTTTGGTCATCGCCTTGCCGTTGGGCTTGCCCGGGGCAAACAGGCCGGACGGACTGTAACCGGGTGCCGACGGGTCCGGCTCCGTGCCTTCCTTGCGCACCGCGCCCACGTGCCAGAGCTGGGGGAAAATCGCACCGCCCGCCTCATGCACCGCATCCACCACCTTCTTCCAGCCCGCCAGAGCCTCGTCACCGTGGAACGCCGGGACGTTGGGATAGCCGTTGGCGCCGGGATGGTTGACCGTGGTGCCTTCGGTGATGATCAGGCCAACGCCGGCCTCGGCGCGACGCCGGTAATACGCCACCACATCGTCGCCGGGGACGCCGTTGGGCGAAAAGTTGCGGGTCATGGGCGCCATCGCCACACGATTGCGCAGCGTGAGGTTGTGGATGTGGAACGGTTCGAACAGGGGGCCAAGATTCATGCTCATGATAGTATGCAACCTCATCAATTTGGTTTCGTAAAGCAACCCTATTCAATCTGGTTTTAAAATGCAACCCTATTCGGTAAAATCCCGATCATGGCCAGAAAACGTTTTGATGATTCCAACTGCTCCGTCGCCCGCGCCCTGAATGAAGTGGGGGACTGGTGGTCGCTGCTGATTGTGCTGCACGCCATGTACGGCACCCGCCGGTTTGTGGACTTCCAGCAGCAGCTCGGCATTGCCAAGAACATCCTGTGCGATCGCCTCAGCCGGTTGGTCGAAAACGAGGTGTTGCGTAAGGAAGACGTGGGCGAGCACGGCTCCCGCTTCGAGTACCGCCTCACCGACAAGGGCCGGGATCTGTTTCCGGTGGTGGTGGCCCTGCGCCAGTGGGGCGACAAGTGGAACCCGGCCCCCGACCAGTGCCCGCTGGATCTGCGCGACCGAGCCACCGGACGCCCGATACAACCGGTCCAGGTACAGGATGCCGATGGCCGACCCCTGAGCATCCGCGACGTATTCCTGCCGGAACAAAACCTCTCCGAACCCGACAAAGACTCCGCCTGACCATCCGTACCTTCCACAGCGGATGCCGATTTCTTGAGTTGAATCAATCGCTCGCCCGAAGTGTCCTCAGCGGGCGGGGATTCTTGCGCTAAATCAAGTTTCCGATCCCCACCTTCATTACATTTGAGCCATCAACGATTCAGGTGGAAGGAGATGTGTATGTCCCGTACTTTTAAAATCAGTGTATTGGCGGCTGCGGTTATGGCAGCGGCCCCGATGGCCCAGGCGTTCGAAGCCGGTGATTTCGTACTGCGTGCAGGCGCCGTTCACGTCGCCCCGGACGATTCCAGCGATTCCATTACCGTTGGCGGTGCGCCGCTGCTGGGTCCGGGGGTCGACGCCAAGGTCACGGTGGATTCCGACTCACAGCTGGGCCTGCGTGCGACTTACATGTTCACCAACCACCTTGGTGTCGGTGTTCTCGGCGCAACCCCGTTCAAACACAACATTAACGGCGGCGGTGACATTCCGGAAGACGTCAACCTTGGCCAGACCAAGCACCTTCCGCCCACCATCACCCTGCAGTACTTCCCGATGGACAGCGCCTCAGCCGTGCAGCCGTACGTTGGCGTGGGTGTGAACTACACCATCTTCTTTGAAGAGAAAACCTCGGATGCGCTGAATAGCGCGATCGGTGTGGTCTCCAGCGAACTGGAACTGGACGACAGTGTGGGTGTGGCGGTTGAAGCCGGTATCGACTACATGCTGAGCGAAAACTTTGGCCTGAACGCCGCGATCTGGTGGGCTGACATCAATACCGATGCCACCGTGAAAGCCTTCGATGGCGCTGGCAACCAGGTTGCCAAGACCGATACCTTCGAAGTCGAAATCGACCCGATGGTGTACATGGTCGGCTTCACCTACAAATTCTGATCCCCGTGCCCTCCGGCAGGCCGTGGGTCTGTCGGCTGCCGGGAGGTGCGTTTTCCTGTACGGGGCTTCGGCCCCGCTTTTTTTGCGCTCGAATTCAGCTAGCGGCCGGCGCTCTGTGCCGAGCGCCCGCGCTGGCCCTGCCCCCGGCTACCCGAACGACCACCAGGTTTCCCGGCATAGCCGCGGCCTTGTCCGCCGCTTTTGCCGTTTCCGCCGCCCTGGCGCCGGCGGGCCCGACTGGGATCGGCCTTGGCCTTTGGCATCAGCGGCAGGTTGTTGCGGGGTTCGAAACCTTCCACTTCCTTGCGCGGCAGTTGCTTCTTGATCAGCTTCTCGATGCCGGCCAGCAGTTTGCCCTCGTCGGCGCTGACCAACGACAGCGCATGGCCGCTCTCACCGGCACGACCGGTGCGACCAATACGGTGCACATAATCCTCCGGCACGTTGGGCAATTCGAAGTTCACCACTTGCGGCAACTGTTTGATGTCCAGGCCCCGGGCCGCGATGTCGGTAGCCACCAGGACACGCACCTCGCCAGCCTTGAAGTTGGCCAGGGCCCGGGTGCGGGCGCCCTGGGATTTGTTGCCATGAATGGCGGCGGCGGTGATGCCGTCCTTTTCCAGTTTCTGGGTCAGCCGGTTGGCGCCGTGCTTGGTGCGGGTGAACACCAGCACCTGATCCCACTGGTTGTCACGGACCAGTTTGCTCAGCAGCGCGGTTTTCTGGCTCTGATCAACCGGATAGACCGACTGTCTGACGGTTTCCGCCGTAGTGTTGCGCGCAGCCACTTCCACCTGCACCGGGTCGTTCAGCAGGCCCTGGGCCAGTTTCCGGATGTCACTGGAGAAGGTCGCGGAAAACAGCAGATTCTGGCGCTTGGCCGGCAGCATCGCGAGGATCTTGCGAATGTCCCGGATAAAGCCCATGTCGAGCATCCGGTCGGCTTCATCGAGCACCAGAATCTCCACTTCATCAAACCGGACGGCGTTCTGCTGGTACAGATCCAGCAGTCGACCCGGGGTCGCCACCAGTACATCCAGGCCTTTGCGCAGTTTCATCATCTGCGGATTGATCTTGACGCCACCAAAAACCACGGCCGAGCGGGTCGGCAGGTACTTGCCGTACAAGGCCACACTGTCGTGGACCTGGGCCGCCAGTTCACGGGTCGGGGCCAGGATCAGGGCCCGGGGGCCTTTGCCGGTCCGGGGCTTGGCCGCCAGGCGCTGCAACAGCGGCAGGGTAAAGCCGGCGGTTTTACCGGTGCCGGTCTGGGCCGCCGCCATCACGTCCTGACCGGACAACACCGCAGGAATCGCCTGCTGCTGGATGGGGGACGGGGTTTCATAGCCCTGATCGGCGGTGGCACGGACCAGCTGCTCGGACAAGCCGAGGGAAGAAAAACTCATAGTGGATCAACTCTTGATTGTTCTGCCTCAACGACCACCGGGCATCGATGTCTTGGGGCAGGTGCCATGAAAATTCATGGATAAATGACGACTACAGTCACGCGCCGATGTCGGGGTGACGTCCTCTGACAGGTCGTTTGAATGGTTCGCAAGGCGGTTTACTAACCGGGAACTGCGGAATCCCTAGAGGCAGGATGCAGGCACGGTAACACAGCGCCCGGCCCTACGCCAGAACAATCGCTTGTCGAAGGGAAGCCCCGAGCACACATGGGCCGGACCGGGGCCAGCGGAATCAGCGCGTCGCCGCGTCGGCAAACAGCGACAGGGCCTTGGCGACTTTGGCCAGCACCGCGTCGCAGCCCTCGATGGCATGGCGGGCGCGCAAATAGGCCGGATCGTTGTAACCCAACCAGACCTGGCCATCGGCGTCCTGCCAGATCAGCGCCTTCTGGGGCAGGTCCACGGCCACACTCTGGGCACACTGCATCAACGGTGTCCCCACCTTCGGGTTGCCAAAAATCACCAGTTCGGTCGGGCGCAGCGTCATCCCGGCCGACTCGGCGCCGGCGGCGTGATTGATCCGCTTCATCACGGTCATGCCCTTGTCGCGCAGCGCGGCCTCAAGCTTGTCCGCCGTCACCGCCACGCTGTGATTGCTTTTCACCACGATCAGCCCATCGGCGCCCTGGGCCGCCAGGGACACAAACGCCAACAACAGTATTGGCGCCCATCGGAAAAGAGAGATCATAGCCGCATCCTTTGTCGCTGTATCCTGCCCTCAGTCTAGACCAAGGGCGCCGGAATGCGGGCGCCATCGCCGTTGGTTCAGGACCCGAACAGCGCCGACCGCAGCGGCCGCAGGAATCCCCGGTGTTCCGGCCGGCCAACGTGGGAGCGCTTGCCGTCAAACTCCAGATAGCCGTCTTCAATGGGGTCGAAGCGCAGAATCTTCACGTCCGCCAGATAATCCTGGGACGCCTTCCAGGGTCCGTGGGTGCCCTGCCGTGGCAGGCGGTCTTCCGCGCGCCGGATGTAACCGGAGTTGAGCGAGCCGAGAATGGTGTCGTCACCACGACTGTTTTCGGTATCCCGGGGCACCGCCACCTGATAGCCCTGCCGGTCCATATGATTCAGCAGGCGGCACAGGTATTCGCTGGCGATGTCCGCCTTCAAGGTCCAGGAGATGTTGGTGTAGCCGAAGATCATGCCGGCGTTGGGAATGCCCTCCACCATGACGTTCTTGTAGATGACTTTGTCTTTGAGAACGACGGCCTGGCCATCCACCGTGGGGGTGATGCCGCCGAGCATCTGAATTTCCAGACCGGTCGCCGGCACCACGATATCGGCCTCCAGCTCCTGCCCGGAGGCCAGACGGATACCGGTCTCCGTAAAGCGGTCGATGCGGTCGGTGACGATGGACGCCTTACCGGCTTTGATGGCATCAAACAGGTCGCCGTCTTTGACCACGCACAGGCGTTGATCCCAGGGATTGTAGTCCGGGGTGAAGTGACGCAGGTCGGCGCTGTCTTTCAACTGGCGCTTGACGATGCCCAGAAACAGCTTGCGCATCATCTGGGGGCTTTTGCGCGAGCGCTGGTACAACAACCGGGAAATGGCGATGTTGCGGGCCCGGGTGAGCTTGTAGGCCACTTTCTCGGGCAGGACTTTCTGCAGCGCGAGGGTGACTTTGTCGGTCGACGGCAGCGGCATCAGGTAGGTGGGTGAACGCTGCAGCATGGTGACATGCCCGGCGGTTTCCGCCATTGTCGGTACCAGGGTAATGGCGGTGGCGCCGCTGCCGATCACCACCACCTTCTTGCCGGCGTAATCCAGGTCTTCCGGCCAGAACTGCGGGTGGACAACCTGGCCCTGGAACGAGGCTTCGCCGGGGAAGTCGGGCTTGTAGCCCCGATCGTAGTTATAGTACCCGGTACAGCCCACCAGGAAACGGGCACTGAAGGTTTCGGTGTCGCCCGTGGCCTCGTTCTGGGCGGTCAGCGTCCAGCATTTGTCGACACTCGACCAGTCGGCGGTTTTTACCGCCAGCCCATAGCGGATGTGACGTTCCACATCGTACTCGCGGGCGGTTTCCTGCACGTAGTTCTTGATCGATGGCCCATCCGCCAGCACCTTGCCGCCGGTCCAGGGCCGGAAGTTATAGCCAAAGGTGAACATGTCGGAATCGGAGCGGATGCCGGGGTAGCGGAACAGATCCCAGGTGCCCCCCAGCGACTGGCGCCGCTCCAGGATGGCGAAGCTCTTGCCGGGGCATGCCCGCTTGAGGTGACAGGCCATGCCGATGCCGGAAACACCGGCGCCGATGATCAGTACGTCAAAATGGTGTTGGCTCATGGTCAGGGCTCCCGGGTCCTTCTGGTTGTTGTTTTTTTACCCTACGCCGGTGCCGGAACCCTGCAATTGGCCGGTACAACCGGCGGCCTGTGTTCGGCCGGTCAGTGGGCGTTCCGGTACCGCTCAGTCGTGATGGCCAATCGGGCCATCCTTGAACAGGAACTCTTTCAGGTACTTGTCCATGGTCGGGTCCTTGCGACGAATCCACTCCAGTACCATGGCGGCGTGCTCTTTTTCTTCGTCCCGGTTGTGTTCGAGGATGGCTTTCAGCTCCGGGTCCTTGCAGGCATCGACGCGCTGGTTGTACCAGTCCACCGCCTCCAGCTCTTCCATCAGCGAGCTGACCGCCCGGTGCATGTCGCGGGTGCTGTCGCTCAATTCGCCGACCGGCTCGTGGTAACTGTCGTTCGCCATAGCTATCTCCTGTGTTTTGACAAAGTGTCAGGGTGACGTTCCAGACTCTCTTGAAGATAGCCCGAAACCCGGCATTTACAATGCGGGCCCGAGATGAGCGGAGCGGGTAATGGCATTGGCGGAATTGGTCATTGATCGTAGCTTGCTAATTGGCGACCATGACAGGTTCGTACCGCCAATCCGGATGCATTTATGGAACGCTACCTCCGCGCCACCGACTTTTTCGATTACAACCAACCCGACGTCCAGGCCTGGATTCGCGATCAGCTGGCCGGGGTGCCGGACGATCCAATCGAGCAGGTCCAGGCGCTGTACCTGGCGGTCCGGGACGGCATCCATTACAACCCGTACGTGTTCCAGACCGATCCCCACACCTTTTCCGCCAGCTACGCCCTGCGCAGCGGCGAGACCTACTGCATTCCGAAAGCGGTGCTGCTCGGCGCGGCCGCCCGGTCCCTGGGCATTCCCAGCCGGCTGGGGCTGGCCGATGTGCGCAACCACCTGTCGAGCCCGAAACTGATCGAGTGGCTGCGGTCCGACATTTTCCGGATGCACGGCTTCATCGAGCTGTACCTGAACGGGCGCTGGGTCAAGGCCACCCCGGCCTTCAACGCCGACCTGTGCCGACTGATGAAGGTAGAACCGCTGGACTTCGACGGGGTACACGATTCCATCTTCCAGGAATACACCGAGTCGGGGCAGGCCCACATGGAGTACGTCAACGATCACGGCGTGTTCGACGACGTGCCGCACCAATTTATCGTTGATGGCGTCCGGGCCGCCTACGGCCACCTGTTTCCGTCCGAAGGCGAGGCCCAGGCGGTGCACAGCAGCCTGGAGCAGGACCTCTCCGGCGGCTAGCCGGCATAGAAAAGCCCCCACGGGCGTGGGGGCTTGGGCGCTCCGGCCGGCGACTTTTTATTCGCCGTCGTCGGCGGAGTTGCGGATCAGGTAGTCGAAGGCACTCAGGGCCGCTTTCGAACCCTCGCCCATGGAGATCACGATCTGCTTGTAGGGCACGGTGGTGGCATCGCCGGCGGCAAACACGCCCGGAATCGACGTTTCGTTGCGGTCGTTGACGATGATTTCGCCGTGCTGACTCAGCTCGATGTCCCCTTTCAGCCATTCGGTGTTCGGCACCAGGCCAATCTGCACAAACACTCCTTCCAGCGCGATGTGGTGGGACTCGCCGGACGTCCGGTCGGTGTAGTTCAGGCCGCTGACCTTGCCGTTATCGCCGGTGATTTCGGTGGTCTGGGCTGAGGTGATGATCTCCACGTTGCCGAGGCTGCGCAGCTTCTTCTGCAACACCGCATCGGCGCGCAGTTCGGCCCCGAACTCGATCAGTGTCACGTGGCCGACGATGCCCGCCAGGTCAATGGCCGCTTCAACCCCCGAGTTGCCGCCGCCGATGACCGCCACCCGCTTGCCTTTGAACAGCGGGCCGTCACAGTGCGGGCAGTAGGCCACCCCCTTGTTCCGGTACTCGGCCTCACCCGGCACCCCAAGCTGACGCCAGCGCGCACCGGTGGACAGGATGACACTGCGGGCTTTGAGCGATGCACCATTGGCCAGGCGCACCTCGTGCAGGCCCCCCGGCTTGGCGGCCGGAATCAGCTTCTCGGCCCGCTGCATGTTCATGATGTCGACGTCGTACTCGTTGACGTGCTGCTCCATCGCCGCCACCAGCTTCGGACCCTCGGTGTAAGGCACCGAAATCAGGTTCTCGATGCCCAGCGTATCCGCCACCTGACCGCCGAAGCGCTCAGCGACAATGCCGGTTGAGATGCCCTTGCGGGCGGCGTAGATTGCCGACGCGGAACCGGCCGGACCACCGCCGATCACCAGCACCTCGAACGGGTCTTTCTGGTTCAGCTTTTCCGCGTCTTTTTCGGCCGAGCGGCTATCGAGCTTGGCCACGATTTCTTCCAGAGTCATGCGCCCCTGGCCCCAGGGTTCGCCGTTCAGGTAGACGCTCGGGACCGCCATGATCTCCCGCTGCTCCACTTCGTCCTGGAACAGCGCACCATCGATGGAGGTGTGCCGGATATTCGGGTTCAGCACCGCCATCAGGTTCAGTGCCTGCACCACGTCCGGACAGTTCTGGCAGGACAGCGAGAAATAGGTTTCGAACTCGTAGTCGCCCTCCAGGCTTTTGATCTGATCGATCACCTCCTGGCTGGCCTTGGGTGGGTGACCGCCAACCTGCAGCAGTGCCAGCACCAGGGAGGTGAACTCGTGGCCGAGCGGAATGCCGGCGAAGCGGACCCCGATGTCGGTGCCCACCCGATTGATCGCGAACGATGGCCGGCGCACCGACGTGCCGTCTTCGGTGCGCAGACTGATCTTGTCCGACAGCGCCTCGATTTCCTCCAGCAACGCTTTCAGCTCCTGCGACTTTTGGCTGTCGTCGTAGGCCGCCACCAGCTCAATCGGCTGCTGCAGTTTTTCCAGATACGCGTTCAATTGCTGCTTGATATTGGCGTCCAACATAAACGATGTCCCCTTGAAAGATTCTGAAACTGTGACTGAAAAACGGCTGATCCGTTATCGATGTGATCAAGATACGGTCTGGCGCGCCATGTCTCAAATTGATTGACCCAACCTTTTTAATAGTGATTTGCTATTTAAAATCAATGACGCTATAGCCAGGCTTGAACGCTCAGCTCCAGGCACAAAAAAACCCCGGACGAGAGGCTGTGTGAAAACAGCCTCGACAACCGGGGTTTCTAAGCCACCTGAGGCCCGCTGCGCGGGCCTTCAGCGTCCTTGGGGTCGACTTAGATCTTGCCGACCAGGTCCAGTGACGGAGACAGGGTGGCGTCGCCTTCTTTCCACTTGGCCGGGCAGACTTCGCCCGGATGGTTGCGGACGTACTGAGCGGCCTTGACCTTGCGCATCAGGTCGTCGGCGTCACGGCCAATACCTTCGGCCGTGATTTCCACCGCCTGAATGATGCCGTCCGGATCGATCAGGAAAGTGGCACGGTCGGCCAGGCCCTGGCCCTCACGCATCACACCGAAGTTGTTGGTGATGGTGCCGGTCTGGTCGCCCACCATGTAGTAGTTGATCTTGCCAATGGTCTCAGAGGCATCGTGCCAGGCCTTGTGGGTGAAGTGGGTGTCGGTGGACACGGCGAACACTTCCACGCCCAGCTTCTGCAGTTCCTCATACTTGTCCGCGACGTCGCCCAGCTCCGTCGGGCACACGAAGGTGAAGTCGGCCGGGTAGAAGAAAAAGATCGCCCACTTGCCTTTCACGTCCGCTTCGGTGATTTCAACGAACTCACCCTGCTTGAACGCGGTGGCTTTGAACGGTTTGATCTCGCTGTTGATGATGCCCATATCAGACAACTCCTGTTCGATTGATTTGAGGGTTTACGAACTCGCGGGGATAAAGATACGACTTTCGCCGGTTTCGCGAAAATTGATTATTCCCAAATTCGAAATAGGTTCTGCCTATTTCGTCCAACTGCCGGAAGCACGACCACAGCCGGCACCATCCCCTGATACCGGCTGCCGACTCCCTATATGGGGCCTTAACGCACAAGTTCAATCTTTCGAAAGTCGAGGGTATTGTCCTCCGGTGACGTTCTGATGGCAGCCACCTCAGCCCGTCGGCACGCCAGAATGTAGCTGAAACAGGCAAAATACAGCCCGATCACCAAAGCGCCGACCCACTGAATTTTCAGAAAATCGAGCTGGAACAACAGCGTCA
>JBPEXU010000366.1:0-3392 GCA_052031225.1 Marinobacter sp.
CAGGAGCCCGCTGACTATGGAACCACTGATCCTGGCCATCGACAACGGCACCCAAAGCGTGCGCGCCCTGCTCTTTGACGCCTGGGGCAATCTGGTAGGCAAAGGCAAACAGGAGATCGAACCCTATTTCTCCGAACACCCTGGCTGGGCGGAGCAACACCCGGAATACTTCTGGAACAATCTGGGGCTCGCCTGCCAGAAACTCTGGCAGTCCACCGAAGCCAGCCCCGCCCAGGTCGCCGGCGTGACCGTTACCACCCAACGCGGAACCGTGATCAACCTCGATGCCAGTGGCCAGCCGCTTCGACCAGCCATCATCTGGCTGGATCAACGCCACGCCGCCCTCGAAGGCCCAGTCAAAGGCCCCTGGGGCTGGCTGTTCAAACTGGCCCGTCTCGAAGGCACCGTGGACCGGTTCCGGGAAAAGACCCAGGCCAACTGGATCGCCCAGAATCAGCCGGATCTCTGGGCCAGAACCGACAAATACCTGCTGCTGTCAGGCTATCTGAACTACCGCCTGACCGGACAGTTCCGGGATTCGACCGGCAGCCAGGTCGGCTACCTGCCCTTCGACTACCGAAACCACGCCTGGGCCGGGCCCCGGGACTACAAATGGCAACTGATGCCCGTGCGCCGGGACATGCTGCCGGAACTGGTCAAGCCCGGCCAGGCCATTGGCACACTGACCGCAGACGCCGCCAGCCACATCGGGCTAAGCGAGGGTGTGCCGGTGATCGCAGCGGCATCCGACAAGGCCTGCGAAATCCTGGGCTCCGGCGGACTGAGCCCGAATATCGGCTGCATGAGCTACGGCACCACCGCCACCATCAACACCACCAGCCGGAAATACATTGAACCGGTACGGCTGATGCCTCCCTACCCCTCGGCCCTGCCCGATCATTACTCCACCGAGGTGATGATCTATCGTGGCTTCTGGATGGTGAGCTGGTTCAAGAAAGAGTTTGGGCTGCGGGAACAAAAACTGGCTGAGCAGCGCGGGGTCGAGCCGGAGGTGCTGTTCGATGAGCTGGTGGGGGACGTGCCGGCCGGTTCCATGGGCCTGATGCTGCAACCCTACTGGTCACCGGGGGTAAGACAGCCCGGCCCGGAGGCCAAGGGCTCAATCATCGGGTTCGGAGACGTACATACTCGGGCGCACATCTACCGCGCCATCCTCGAAGGGCTCGCTTATGCCCTGCGCGAAGGCAAGGAAAAAATCGAGAAGCGCAGTGGTGTGCCGATTACCCGGCTCCGGGTTGCCGGCGGTGGCTCCCAGAGCGACGCCGCCATGCAGCTGACCGCCGACATCTTCGGGCTGCCGGCCGAGCGGCCACACACCTATGAAACCTCCGGACTGGGCGCGGCCATCGACGCAGCGGTCGGCCTGGGCTTGCACCCGGACTTCGAAACCGCCGTCGCCAACATGACCCGGGTCGGCGACGTGTTCGAGCCCGAACCGGCCACCCAGGCGCTGTACCAGCGGCTCTACTCGGAGGTCTACTTGGACATGTATCCCCGCCTGCAACCGCTGTATCGAAAAATACGCCAGATCACCGGCTACCCGCGCTGACACTCGCCGGTAATCGCCCTACTCCCGTTGATGCTTTTTCATCGTCTATCCCGTAAACTGTGAAAAAGCATCATCAGGAGGCGCCGAGATGACCGAACTCGCCCATCCCACACCACAAACCAGCGACAAAGCGCTGCTCGCCAAGGCGCTAGTCAACGCCGGAAAAGCGCTGGGGCTGACTCAAACCGAGGTGGCGGCCATCGTCGGTCGTAACCGCACCAGCGTCGCCCGGGACGGCATCGATCCGGCGAGCAAAGCCGGAGAACTGGCGCTGCTGCTCATCCGGGTTTACCGCAGCGTTTACGCACTGACCGGTGGCGACAGCAAAGCCATGGCGCACTGGTTCCAATCGCCCAACCGCTACTTCGGTGCCGTCCCCCGGGAGCTGGTTCACAGCACCGAAGGGCTGGTCCGTCTGGTGCACTACCTTGACGCCATGCGGGGCCGGATTTGAACTACCGGGACCGCATCGCGCAACACCAGACACCCCTGCAAGGCACGCTTTACCGGGTGGTGGAGAGCCAGGAGGACATCGCCACCACCCGCCTGGTGGACAACATTCAGGAACAGATTCGGCTGGAAGAGCTGCTCGAAGACAACAAACCCGCCCGCGTACCCGGTACCGAAGGCCTCCATTACCTGCTCGCGACGCCATTCCGTTACCCACCCCTGAAATACGGCTCACGCTTCGGGCGCAGCTTCGAGCCCAGCCTGTTCTATGGTGCCATGACCATCGACACCGCCCTGGCCGAAACCGCGTTTTACCGCTTTGTGTTCCTCAGCCACGTGGAAACACCGTTCCCCGAACCACTCACCACCCTACATACCGTATTCTCCGCCCGCATCCGAACCGACGCCGGCATCCGCTTGCAGGACAGCGCCTGGCAGGACTTGCACCACACCCTCACCGACCCGGCCAACTACCGCGAGTCCCAGGCGCTGGGCAGTGACATGCGACACGCCGGCATCCAGGCCTTTCAGTACCTGTCCGCCCGCGCCCTCCAGGCCGGACTGTATTCGTTGCCCTACAGCACCAAGTCTGGTCTGGAAGGCATCAACGGCGCCCTGTTCACCCCAACCCCCTTCCAGGACACCCAACCCCGCTCCCGCCAGCGCCTGATCGTAGTGACGGGCGAGGATACGGTGTCCATGAGCCTGACCCTGGAGAATGGCAGCAAACGAGGGCTAATGTTCAGTCGGGAGTGTTTTTTGGTGGATGGGACGTTGGCGGAGCCGGCGCCGTAAACTCCGCGTGGATTGCATTGCTATGCCACCTGGATCAAAATATACCAATTATTGGTACTAGCGAGGTGGCATCATGCAAAAGAACACCAGCATCACTCTAGGCCAACATTTTGATGCGTTCATTGCAGAACTGCTCGAAAATGGCCGATACAGCTCAACCAGTGAAGTTGTTCGCGCAGGTTTGCGCCTGCTCGAAGAGTCTGAAACCCGCCTGACTACGCTCCGCAAACAGCTTAAGGAAGGCGAAGACAGTGGTTTCGAAGACTACTCCTATGACTCGTTTATTCATGAACTGGACAACGAAGGGCGCTGATGCCAAGTTTCAAGCTTTCCAGGAAGGCCAAAGCTGACCTCAAATCTATTGCCCGATACACGGAGCGTGAATGGGGTCGAGATCAACGAAACCAATACGTTCTCCAGTTCGACCAATGTTTCCACCTTCTGGGTGAAAACCCAAATCTGGGGCAGCCCTGCGATGAAATCAATCCGGGCTACCGACAGTATCCACATGGAAGCCACATCATCTTTTATCGGGTAGCCAACGATAGTGCAGTTGAAGTTATCCGTATCCTGCACA
>JBPEXU010000367.1:0-2891 GCA_052031225.1 Marinobacter sp.
CGTCCTTGTGACGCTTGGGCTCCGCCATCCCTGGCTCCGCACAGTTTCAGGAGGCCGAAGCCGCCCTCGGCCTCCGAGCCCTCCTACAACCAGTCGTTCAGCATGATCCCGATGCCAAACCGCTCAATCCGATGGTTGTAGTCGATCAGGCTTTCGCCGTAGCCGTTGTAGTACTGGAAAAAGCCCTTGATCCGGTCGCCCATCGGGAAGCTATAGCCAAACTCCACCGAGGTCCGGTTGTCGGATCGGAGGTTGTTCAGCAGCCGTAGCGACAAGGTGCGATCTTCGGTCAGCTTGTACACCGCCTGGTAGTGGGCGTGGCCGAGGTAGCTTTCGATGTCTTCGTTGTCGTCGTTGCTGCTTTCGGGAATCCGGTACCAGGGCGAGACCATGAACAGCCAGCGGCCATAACTGTAAGCGGCGGTGCCGGTGATACGGTTCCAGCTCCGGGAGCGGGGCTCGCTCTGGCCGTTGGACTGATGGTTCAGGCCCAGCGTCACCGCATTGAGGGTGCCCGGGCCGATGTCCCAGTCGGCGTGGTAGCGGACAAACAGTTCCGGTTCGTAGTTGGTCTCCCGGAACGGCGCCGATTCGTCCCGGTTATACACCTGCCAGTAAGACTGCTGGGTGTAGCCAAACCACAGGGTGGTGCGATCGTCCATCAGCCCGGTCAGCAGCGGCACTTTGAAGCTGATCTGGTACTTCGCTTCTTCCCGTTCCAGCGAATAGTCGTAGCCGGTGGTGCCCAGCCGGGGGCTGCTGGGGGCCGGGTTCGGGTCTTTTACCCAGGTGATCGGCAGGATGTAAGTTGGCCGGTGGCTGACGAAGCTGCCGGAGAACGTGAACAGGGCTTTTTCCGCCGCCACATAGCTGTCTACCAGGGCCGACATGACGCCGTCGTCTTCGTCCGGCAGTACGTCGTCGCCGGAGGTGGGCGCGGCGATGCTGGATTTCGGCAGCACTTCGTTGTGCATCTTCCTCTCTGCCGAGTCCCGTTCGTTGCCGGTGGCGTTCTGACGGCGCTCGTCCGCCTGCAGGACGGCGTCGTAGCAGGCCAGTCGTTCCACGCCGTTGTCGATCAGGGCGCACTCTTCGGCGGTCAGGGGCAGGGTGTCGTCCGGAGTTTCGGCACACACTGTACCGGCGCCGGTCAGCAGTACCAGCGCCCATGCCCGGGGGGCCGTCATCCGCGGCAATTGCAGGTTCATGATCGCTTTCTCCCGTTAGCTTGCGTTCAGGCTCAGCCAGGTATTGGCGATGCCGTAGATCCACACTCCCAGCAGGGTAAGCGCCAACAGTGAAAAAATGATTTTATGGCGGGTGCGCCGATGCGCGCTGGCGGCGGCGACCCAGCGCAGGTACATCAGCCCGATAAAGCTCACAAAAACCCCCAGGCTCGCCAGCGCCGGTACCAGTAGCCAGGCGGCGTCCAGCGGTTGACCATCCGAGGTCTGGCGCGACAGCCAGGCCATGGAGCCCAGCAGGATCGCCAGCGCGGAGAACTCCAGGATCAGCAACGGGGTGCGCCAGGGGTGGGGCTGCTGCGATTTGGGCTCTTGCATGTCAGGGCTCCTGAACGGTTCCGGATCAAAGGCGTGTATGGTACCTCATCCATCTGGCGGAACCCTCAGGTTTACCAAATCGCAATAGAAAGTGGTTGAAATCAATTTCTGATTTTGCGGTTTGGTTTTTTTGCCCTGCCTCAGTCGCTATAATGCGGCGACCGACGATTATAACGCTCAAATGCGAGGTGCATTGTGAAGATGAAGAGAGTCCTGGCAGTGGTTCTGCTCGGTTTCGGCCTGACTGCCGGCGCCGTGATGGCGAGTGTGGAAGACGAGATTCGCGCACGTATCCAACCGGTGGGTGAGGTTTGTTTGCAGGGTGAGGAGTGCGGCGAAGCGGCTGCGCCGACGCAGGCCGCCAGCTCTGGCCCGCGCTCCGGCAGCGAAGTGTACGACGCCGTGTGTATGGCCTGTCACACCACCGGTGCCGCCGGTGCACCCAAGATCGGCGATGCCGGCGCCTGGTCTGCCCGCATTGACAAGGGCCTGGAGACCCTGGTCAGTCACGCGATCAATGGCTTCAACGCCATGCCGGCCAAGGGTGGCTGCGCCAGCTGCCCGGACGAAGAAATTCAGGCCGCCGTTGAGTACCTGGTTGAGCAGAGCCAGTAAGCGCGCTCGAAGTACCCCAAAGCCCCCGATTGCCGGGGGCTTTTTCGTCTACAGCCCCAGATCCCCAAGCAGCGCGCTCAGCGTGGCCTTGCCCTTTTTCTGATTGGCCTCCTGGTCGAGGTCGCCCAGGCCCTCCCATTTGATATCTTCCTCCGGCAGCTCGTCGAGAAACCGGCTGGGGATGGTTTCGATTTTCTCGCCGTACTGTTTGCGGGAGGCGGCGTAGATGAGCGTCAGGGTTTCGCGCGCGCGGGTGATGCCGACGTACATCAGCCGCCGCTCCTCTTCGATGTTGCCTTCCTCGATGCTGGTCCGGTGCGGCAGGATTTCTTCCTCCAGCCCCATGATGAACACGTGCGGAAATTCCAGGCCCTTGGAGGCGTGCAGGGTCAGCAACTGGACCTTGTCGCTGTCGTCCTCTTCCTCGCGTTGCTCCATCATGTCGCGCAGAATCAACCGGCTGATGGCGTCTTCGATGCCGATTTCGTCCGCGGTGCCCTTGCCGTCGTCCAGCATGCGCTGGATCGAGTCGACCAGATACCAGATGTTTTCCATCCGGCGCTCGGCCTGTTTGGGGGTGCCGGAGTGCTGGTGCAGCCACTCTTCGTATTCGATGTCGGTGAACAGCTGTTTGATGACTGGGATCGGGTCCTCCGAGTGCAGGCGTTCGCAGGTCCTGTCGACCCAGTGGGCAAACCGGCGCAGCCGGTCGAG
>JBPEXU010000368.1:0-11755 GCA_052031225.1 Marinobacter sp.
CACGACTGCAGATCCAGCCACAGTACAGGTGGATCATTTCGGTGCTGCCGCCGGGCGATACCAGGTAGTCGCAGATTTTGTCGAGCCGCGAGAACGACAGCCCGGCCTCTTCCTGACCCTCACGCTGGGCTACCTGCTCGGGCGTTTCCCCATCCTCATTCATGCCCGCGACCAGCTCCAGCAGCCAGGGCGACTGGTCCCGGCCCAGGGCGCCGAGGCGGAACTGTTCCAGCAACACCACCTCATCACGCACCGGGTCGTAGGGCAACACGCAGGTGGCATCGCCCCGGATGAACAGTTCGCGGGTGAACACCGGCATGTCACGGCCGTCGAAGCGCGGATGGGTCAGCCACAGCTTGTCCATGCGAAAAAAACCCTGGAAGACGGTTTCGCGCTTTTCGACTGTGACGTCACTGGCCTGGAACTGGAACGGTTTGGTCATCGCTCATCCCGATTGGTCATCGATTTGGAACGATAGCCTTTGGCTTTGCTCGGGCGCAAGTGTCGGGGTTGGGGCCGGGCTTTTTGGGGTTCGGTTCGGGTTCCGTGTTTTGGGGGGAGCAACCCTTGGAGCAAAGGCGCCAAAACACGCTCCTTGCGGCACATCCTTGTGACGCTTGGGCTTCGCCATCCATGGCGGAGCCCGAGACGCACAGGGACGTCTCGAGTCGCTTTCTGAACACGAGTCCCGTCCTGGTTCACACGCCAAACCTATCGGGCCAGGAGCGTCACACCTTGTCGTACAGCTTGCCTCCCGATTCGACAAACTCCCGGGATTTCTCCTGCATTCCGGCATCGATGGCAGAACTCTCATCCAGCCCCTTTTCCGCCGCGTAATCCCGGACTTCCTGGGAAATCTGCATGGAGCAGAATTTAGGCCCACACATGGAACAGAAATGCGCCACCTTGGCCGATTCCTTGGGCAGCGTTTCATCGTGGTAGGCACGAGCGGTGTCCGGGTCCAGGCCCAGGTTGAACTGGTCTTCCCAACGGAACTCAAAGCGCGCCTTCGACAGCGCGTTGTCGCGGATCTGCGCGCCCGGATGGCCCTTGGCAAGATCGGCCGCGTGCGCCGCGATCTTGTAGGTGATGATGCCGGTTTTGACATCTTCCTTGTTGGGCAGTCCCAGATGCTCTTTCGGGGTGACGTAGCAGAGCATCGCACAACCGTACCAGCCGATCATGGCCGCACCGATGCCGGAGGTAATGTGATCGTAGCCCGGCGCGATGTCCGTCACCAGCGGGCCGAGGGTATAGAACGGCGCTTCGTCGCAGCATTCAAGCTGCTTCTCCATGTTCTCCTTGACCAGATGCATGGGGACATGGCCCGGCCCTTCGATCATCACCTGAACGTCGTGCTTCCAGGCGATCTTGGTCAGTTCGCCCAGGGTTTCCAGCTCGCCGAACTGGGCCGCGTCGTTGGCGTCGGCGATAGAGCCGGGGCGCAGGCCATCGCCGAGACTGAAGGACACGTCGTAGGCCTTCATGATCTCGCAGATGTCTTCGAAGTGTTCGTACAGGAAGCTCTCTTTGTGGTGAGCCAGGCACCACTTGGCCATGATCGAGCCGCCTCGGGAGACGATGCCGGTGACCCGGTTGGCGGTCAGCGGGACGTGGTGCAGACGCACCCCGGCGTGGATGGTGAAGTAGTCCACGCCCTGCTCGGCCTGTTCGATGAGCGTGTCGCGGAAAATCTCCCAGGTCAGGTCTTCGGCGACCCCGCCGACCTTTTCCAGCGCCTGGTAGATCGGTACGGTCCCGATCGGCACCGGTGAGTTGCGGATGATCCACTCGCGGGTTTCGTGAATGTTTTTGCCGGTGGACAGATCCATGATGGTGTCCGCGCCCCAGCGAATGCCCCAGGTGAGTTTTTCGACTTCCTCTTCAATCGACGAAGTGACCGCCGAGTTGCCGATGTTACCGTTGATTTTGACCAGGAAATTCCGACCGATGATCATCGGTTCGGACTCGGGATGGTTGATGTTGGCCGGAATGATGGCGCGGCCGCGGGCAATTTCATCGCGGACAAACTCGGGCGTGATCTCGTCCGGCAGGCTGGCGCCGAAGGACTGTCCGGGGTGCTGCTGGTCGAGCAGCCCCTGGGCCCGCGCTTCCTGCAGTTTCATGTTTTCCCGGATGGCCACGAACTCCATTTCCGGCGTGATGATGCCCTGGCGGGCGTAATGCATCTGGGTCACGTTCCGGCCCGGTTTGGCCCGCAGCGGTTTGCGTGCGTCGGTAAATCTCAGTGGATCAAGTTGCGGGTCCCGCATCCGCCGCCGGGTGAACTCGGAGCTGTAATCCGGCAGCGTATCGACATCGCCGCGCTCCTGAATCCAGTTGGCACGAATGGGCGCCAGGCCTTTGCGCAGGTCAATGGTCGCGTCCGGATCGGTGTAGGGGCCGGAGGTGTCGTACACCACCACCGGGGGATTTTTCTCGCCGCCCATCGCCGTCGGCGTGTCCTGGACGGTAATTTCCCGCATCGGCACCCGCAGATCGGGTCGGCTGCCCTGGACGTAAATCTTGCGCGAACTGGGCAGGGGTTGCACCGCGGCGGAGTCCACCTTGGCAGAGTCACTCAGGAAATTTGGCAGATCGGTCATCATTCGCTCCCGGAACAGTCAGAAGGGGTCGGGTCGCGTATGACGGAGAGGACAACCTGGAACAGCCATCGGTGTGCCAGAAGGTCGATCATCTGGTCTTAATTCCTACGCCGGCATTATCCGGATCAGGTCGCGGGTTCTGCTATGCAATCTCAGCCGGCTCTCTGGTCGCCCAGAAAAGCCAGCACCCCGTCAAGACGCGAATCGATGGTACTTTGTGCACGCAATGAATGCGTTCTGCAAGTGTAGAGCCGAGACCAATTATTGTCCATAATGGCCCACCACACGCCCGCCAGTTCCATACGCCTCTGGCGCTTCCGAGGCTCATGGGCCCATGGCGTCCCGGACGGACGCCCCGAGCACAGGTATTCAGGAGAACGAATGAAGAAACGATTGCTTTGTGGACTGGTCAGCCTCATGGCGGCCCAGCCTGCCTTTGCCCTGGATCTGATGGAAGCCTACGAAAAGGCCCTGTCCTACGATTCCGGCATTGCCGCGGCGCAAGCCAGTTTTGAGGCCCAGCAGGCCGCCAGCGATGTCAGCAAGAGTACGTTGCTGCCCCAGGTCGGCGCGTTTGCCGAAGCCAACCACACCGATCTTGACGGCGATCTTCAGGACGAAAGCTACAAATCCACCAGTTACGGCGTTCGGCTCACGCAACCGGTCTTCCGTGCCGACAGCTGGTTCCGCTATGACGCCAGCCAGTTCCAGACGGAATCGGCCCGGGCCCGTTACAACCTGGCCCAACAACAGCTGATCCTGGATGTCGCGACCGCCTACTTCAACGTGCTGCGGGCCCAGGACACCGTTACCACGGCCCTGGCCAACGAAGCCGCCATTCAGCGCCAGTACGAGCAGGCTCAGGAGCGGTTCGATGTCGGGTTGATTGCGATTACCGAGGTGTACGAGGCGCGCGCCAGCTACGACGACAGCAAGAGTCAGCGCATCGCGGCAGAGAACCAGCTCAATATCGCGCTGGAGCGGCTGGCGCGGCTGACCGGCGAGTACCCGGAAGACCTTGAGAACCTGCGCCAGAACTTCCCGCTGGGGCGGCCGACCCCAATGGACCCGGCGGCCTGGGAGGCCACCGCGCTGGATCAGAACTGGTCAATCCAGGCTGCGCTGTATGATCTGAACGCCAGCGAGGCCAACCTGAAGGTAGCCAAATCCGGGCACTTGCCGACCCTCGATCTGACCGCGTCCTACGGCGACAGCGAGATAGATGGCGGAAGCCCCAGCCAGTTCGACGGTACTCAGGGCGTCATCGGCCTGACCCTGAACGTGCCGCTTTACATGGGCGGTGGTACCCAGGCGGGTGTTCGCCAGCAGCGCTCGCTGGTCACGGTGGCGGAGCAGGAGTTGAGCACGGTCCGGCGGGACGTTCGGGTGACCACCCGGAGCCTGTTCCTGACGGTCAACAATAACGTGGAAACGGTCTCGGCCCTGGAGCAGACCATTGTCTCCCGCCGCAGCGCCCTGGATGCTACCCGGGCCGGCTATGAAGTGGGCACCCGCAACATCGTCGAGGTGCTGGATGCCGAGCGGGCATACTATGTGGCACTTCGGGACTACGCCGATGCCCGTTACGACTACGTGATCAACACCCTTCAGCTGAAGCAGGCGGCAGGCACGCTCAGCCCCCAGGACCTGATGGACTTGAACAACTGGTTGAGTGAAACCGCGCCGGGCATCGAAGCCCTGGCCAACGAAGACACAACACTTCAGGACCCGACCCGCTAGTCCCGGCTTCCGCAGCGGCCCACCCGGGCCGCTGCAGACATTCACCGACACTCAGATACGGTCCATAATCCCATCCACCACCTTGTCCAGCGCACCGCGATTCTTGTTGACGACCGCCAGCGCCCGCTGCCCGGTCGCGACCCGCTGTTCCGGATCGCTGAACAGCGACACCAGATGCTGGGCCAGTTCATCGGCGTCGTGCACCAGGCGGACGCCGGCGTCGTTCAACAGCCGCTGGTAGATGGTCTCGAAGTTGAAGATGTGCGGCCCGGAAAACACCGGAATGCCCCAGGCCGCCGGTTCGAGCGGATTGTGGCCCCCGCGTTCGATCAAAGAGCCGCCGACAAAGGCCACCTGGCTGGCGCCGTACAGCATCATCAGCTCACCCATGGTATCGCCCAGATAGACCTGGGCACCGGCAGGGTCATCACCGGCCGAGCGTCTGGCCAGAGACAGACCGGCGGACCGCACCCGTTCTGCCACCGGATCAAAACGCTCGGGATGACGGGGCACCAGAATCAACAGCGCATCGGGGTGATGAGCCAGCAGGGTCTGATGCGCCGACAGCAGTTGCACATCCTCGTTACCGTGGGTGCTGCCGGCGATCCACACTGGCCGGCCAGCAAAACGCACCTTCAGATCGGCGGCTGAGCGTCGGACGGCGTCGGGAATATCGACATCGAACTTGACGCTGCCAGTGACCTCCACTTTGTCATCGGCGACGCCAATACGCCGGAACCGCTCGGCGTCTTTGTCCGCCTGAGCCGCGACCCAACTGATGCTTCTCATAATCGGCGAGGCCAGACCGCGGACACGCTCGTAGCCCCGTGCCGAGCGCTCGGACAACCGGGCATTGATCAGGAACACCGGCACCTTGCGGGCCCGGCACTGGCGGATCATGTTGGGCCAGATCTCGGTTTCCATGATCACCAGAATTCGTGGCTTGGCGCGGTCCAGAAAACGCCGGATGGCGCCTGGGGTATCGTAGGGTGCGTAGGCGTAGCGCACCTGATCGCCAAACATTTTTCGGGCCTGGGCCAGCCCGGTGTCGGTCATGGCGGTCATCAGTATGGTCAGACCGGGATTGCGAGCCAGCAGACGCCGAACCATCGGCGCCGCGGCAATGGTCTCGCCCACCGACACCGCGTGCACCCAGACCACGGTCCCTGCCGCCCTTGGCACAAACCCAAGGCGCTGGCGCCAGTTCGCGCGCAGTTCCGGTGCGCGCCGACCATGCCACCAGAGCCGGAGCAAAATGAACGGCAACGCCAATCGAATCAGCTGGGAATAGATAAATTGCAGCACGCGGGACTCCCGGTAAAACAGTGCGCTATCATAGCGCAAAACCTGATATTTGTGCTTCCAGCGCCCCTCAGAACGGGAGCGTTCCCCTTACGTTCAACCGGTCAGGATTTCGACCCACGTGAAGAAAAAGTATCGCAAACAACCGCGCAACACCGACTATGCCGCCTATCGCCATCCCCGCTGGTGGCCGACCTGGCTGTTGATCGCCTTAATGTGGGCGACCGCCCAGCTGCCCATCCGCGTGCAGTGGTGGCTGGGCAAGCAGCTCGGACTGCTGGTCTGGCGCGTTGCCGGCCGCCGGCGCCACATTGCCGAGGTCAATATCCGGCTGTGCTTTCCGGAATTGTCGCAGCACGAGCAGGCCGAACTGGTGCGCAAGAGTTTTATCGCCAACGGCATCGGACTGATGGAGATCGGCATTGCCTGGTTCCGGGATGCGTCAAAACTGACCGGCATCACTCGGGTGCACGGGCTTGAGCACTATCAGAAGGCGCTGGCAGAGGGCAAGGGCGTGCTCCTGCTGGGCGGTCACTACAGTACGCTCGATCTGGGCGGCTGCCTGACCACCGAGTTCATCGAATCCGACGTGATGCAGCGCGATCATAACAACCCGCTGATCAACGCGGTGATGACCCGGGCCCGCGAACGCCGGTATGGCACCGTACTGGGCGCCAAGGACCTGCGCGGATTGCTGCGCTGCCTGAAGCAGGGCCGGACCGTCTGGTATGCCACCGACCAGGATTACGGCCGCAAGGACATCGTCTTCGCACCGTTTTTCGGGGTACCGGCCGGCACCATCACCGCCACCTTCCGGATTGCCGAACGCAGCGGCTGCCGGGTGGTGCCGTTCAGCCACTTTCGCCGGGAGGACGGCCCCGGGTACGACATTTACTTCGGCCCGGCCCTGGACAACTTCCCTTCCGGTGACGACCTGGCCGATGCCACCCGGACCAACGCCATCATTGAGCAGGAAATCCGCAAGGCGCCGAGCCAATATTTGTGGATGCACCGGCGTTTCAAAACCCGGCCCGAGCCCTCGGACCCGGGCTTCTACCGTCGCCGCTAACATGCCAGGCAAAAGGCTCCCCGACAGTGACAACCGATGACAAGGATCGCAGCGCGCCTGTGGTCTGGCTACTGACCGACAACAAGCCAGGCCACCGCAACCAGCTCAAGGGCCTGGGCAACCGCCTCCGGGTGCTGGCCGGTGCCAGCCTGCACTGGCTCAGTGCCAAAGAGCTGAAGGTACCGCTGTGGCGGGCGCTCCTGGCACGACCGCCGAAGTTGCCATCCGAGTTGCCGCGCCCCGATCTGATCCTGGCCGCCGGTACCGCCACCCATCGGCTGCTGCTGTCCGTGCGTCGAATCAAAGGCGCACGAACGCTGGTGATCATGAAGCCGTCGTTCCCACTCCGTTGGGTCAGCGGCGCCCTGATCCCCGCGCACGATGGCGTATCCGCCAGCCAGAACGTCTTTGTCAGCCACGGCGTCATCAACGCCATAACGCCCCTGGCGCGCATCGCCCACAAGCCCGAGGCGCTGGTGCTGGTGGGCGGCCCCTGCCCGCATTTCAGCTGGGACAACGACGCCGTGCTGGCTCAGATCCACCACTTGATGGGGCAATACCCGGACTGGCGCTGGACCATCAGCGGTTCCCGCCGGACACCCACGCCCTTGCGCGACAGCCTTCAGCAACTGGCCGGCCTGAAAGTGACGGTGGTGGACCCGGAACGCACTCACGACAGCTGGCTCAGCCACCAACTGGCGGCCTCACGTGCGGTCTGGGTCACGCCCGACAGCATGTCCATGGTGTGCGAAGCCGCCACCTCCGGCGTGCCGACCGGCTTGTTCGAGCTGCCGGCCCGCGAGCGCAGCCGCGTCGCAGCGGGCATCCGACAGCTGTGTGAACAGGGCTATGTTGCCCCCTGGACCGACCATGCTACGGTAATGGCGGGCCAGACCAGCACCACGCCCACCCTGTGGGAGGCAAACCGGGCCGCCCAGTGGGTTATCCGCCGCTGGCTGGCGGACCACAGGTTCAGCGAATAGCAACGAGGAGTTCGAGGATTGAGAATTCTTCAGGCATTGCCTGCACTCCACAGCGGCGGGGTGGAACGGGGTACCGTTGAGTTTGCCGCCGAACTGGTCAGACGGGGGCACGAATCGTTCGTGGTCTCCAGCGGCGGACCGATGGTGGATCGGCTGCTGCATCACGGCACCCGCCACATCGCCTTGCCGATCCACCGTAAATCGCTGGCCTCCTTTGGCCAGATTCTTCCAATGCGAAAACTGCTATTGGATCTGCAGCCCGACATCGTTCACGTGCGCTCCCGGATGCCGGCCTGGATCGTCCGGCTCGCCTGGAAAGGTCTGCCGGCCGACAAACGACCGGTGGTGATTTCCACCTTCCACGGCATGTATTCAGTCAATCCCTACAGCGCCATCATGGCCAAGGCGGACCACATCATCGCCGTTTCCCACTGCGTGAACGACTACGTTCAGACCCGGTTCAACGTACCCGATGACAAACTGACCGTGATTCAACGGGGCGTCGATGTCGACTATTTCCAGCAGCGCACCCTGGCGCAGGGCTGGCGGCAAGCGCTCCTGACCGACTACCCCCAACTCGCCAACAAACGGATTCTGATGATGCCCGGGCGCATTTCCCGCTGGAAGGGGCAGCTCGGTTTTCTCGACATCATGCGCAAGCTGGTGGATCAGCGCCCGGACATCCACGGCATCGTGGTTGGCGGGGTGGAACCCGGCAAGGAACGGTTTATGGCCGAGCTGGAAGCCGCGCGCCAGCGCCTGGGGCTGACCGAGCAGGTCACCTTCCTCGGGCAGCGCAACGACATGGCGGAACTGTATCGGTTCGCCGATCTGGTCTGCCACCTGTCCACCAAGCCCGAACCGTTTGGCCGCACCGTCACCGAGGCGCTGGCCTCGGGGACACCGGTGGTGGCCTACAATCGGGGCGGCGCCGCGGAAACCCTGCAGGCCTGTTTTCGGCAGGGTCTGGTTGCCCCCGACGACACCGACGCGTTTGCCCGCGCCGCCCTGGCCCTGCTGGACGGTCCGGCGCCCGCCATCGAGATCCCCTACCGGTTCCGGCTCGAGGCCCAGACCGAAGCGACCCTGGCGGTTTATGAGCAGGCACTGGCACAGCGGGCACGCCGATGACCGAAGCGCCGCACTACACCATTGCGCTCGTGCTCGCCACCCCCGGAACGACCTGGGGTGGCATGGAAAAACACACCGCCGAGCTGGCCGACGGGCTGGCGGGCCGGGGCCATGACGTGCATGTCATCGCGCACCGCAACTACCGACACCGGTTCGCCAAAACCGTGCGCTTCCACCACAGCCCCCTCCAGCTCGGACGGCGCAACCCCTGGCTCCGGTTTCGGCTCCGGCAAACCATCCGGGCCATCAGCCCCGACATCCTCCACGCCCAGGGCAACAAGGCCGCCACGCTGATCGGCCACATCGGACGTCACCACGCCGTCACCCTGGGCACCATTCACGGCACCAAAACGTCGCTCCGCGCCTTCAACGCCGTCGAAGGCGTGATCGCAGTGAACGACAGCCTGACCTCGGCCCTGAACCACCCGCAGGTTCGAGTCATCCCCAATGGCGTGCGCCTGACCGATACCGACGCGCCGCCACGCTTCGCAGTCCCCGAGCAAGGTTCCTTCGCGCTTGCCATCGGCCGTCTGGAACCGGTCAAACAGTTTGACCGGCTGATCGACGCCTGGGCGCGGCTGGACACCCGGCAGCCGCTGTACATCCTTGGGGACGGCTCCGAACGCCGGCATCTGGAGCAACGCATCGCCAATCTGGGGCTGACGGACCGGGTGTTTCTGCCAGGCTACGAAGACACCATTCAGCCCTGGCTGAATGCCGCCTCGGTCTGCCTGATCAGCTCGGCCCGGGAAGGATTCCCCTATGCCCTGATCGAAGCCCTGGCTGCCGGGTGCCCGGTGCTAGCCACGCCGGTCAGTGGGGCGCGGGATCTGCTCCCGGCCGATTGTCTGGCCCGTTCGGCGTCAACCGAGGATCTGTACCTGCTGCTGCGCCAACATCTGGATGCCAGCGACCACCTTCGCCAACACCAGCAGTCCTGTTTCCAGCGGGCCCGCGCCGACTATGGTCTCGACACCATGATCCGCAGGACCGACGCCTTCTACCGCGAACTACTGGCAACGCGCGCCGAAGCCGGGAGAAGGTCGTGATTGACCTGTCTGACCAGCAGCCGTTCGCGTCCGGCAGCAATCGGCACTGTTTCCGGCACCCGGACGACCCCACGCTGTGTCTGAAAGTGGTGCGGCCGGAAAACATCGAGGCTCGTTACCGGCGCCAGCACCGACTCAAACGGCTACTGGGCAAAGCCCGGCTGGACGACAACCAGCAGGAACTGCGGGCCCACCGCCAACGCGCACTGATCGGGCTGCCAGAGCAAACCGCCTGGGCCCACCTGCCGCGTTTTTTTGGCCAGACCGATACCACACTGGGCACCGCCAATGTCAGCGAATTCCTGGCCGCCCCGGACGGCCATCCGGCGGAAACCCTGGAGCACTACCTGCAACGATGCGGGCTCGACCCGGCCATTCAGGCCGCGATTGACCGGTTCTGCGCCTGGCTTCGTTCAACCGGCATCCTGACCCGCAACCTGCTGCCACACAATCTGGTGATCGCGGAGCGAAACGGCCAACCCGAACTGTTTCTGGTGGATGGCCTGGGCGCACCGACGATTCCGGACGCGCTTGCCCGCTTGCCGGCCTGGCGTCGACGCTACGTCGACCGGCGCATCCGCCGTCTGCACAAACGCGTGGCCTGGGAGCTCGGTGACCGCAAGGTCCGCTGGGAAGAATTCCAGCGTCTGGGATAAAACCGATTCCGGCACCGTGGTAACATAGCCAACCGCATCGTCCGAACCCATTACTGGCAATCAGATACAGTCCGGAGCTCACCATGATCCATCCCGTCATCATGGCCGGGGGCACAGGTTCACGCCTTTGGCCATTGTCCCGGCAGCTTAACCCCAAACAGTTTCTGCGCCTGACGGATGATCGCCTGTCCATGCTGCAGCTGACGGTCGCCCGCCTGGACGGTATGGCGGCCGCCGACCCGCTGCTGATCTGCAACGAGGAACACCGTTTTCTGGCCGCCGAACAAATGCGCCAGTCCGGCTACGAAGACGCCCGGATCATCCTGGAGCCCTGCGGTCGCAACACCGCCCCGGCCATCGCCCTGGCCGCGCTGCAGCTGGTGGCCGAATCGGACGACGCCCAAACCGATCCGCTGATGCTGGTGCTGGCTGCCGACCACCTGATCCAGGACGTTCCTGCGTTTCAGGCCGGGATCGAACAAGCCATGCCACTGGCCAGTGCCGGCAAACTGGTCACCTTTGGCATCGTGCCCAAGCACCCGGAAACCGGCTACGGTTATATCCAGCGCGGCCAGGAACTCGGGCCTCAGAGTTACGCGGTGGCACAGTTCGTGGAAAAACCCGATCTGGAAACGGCCCAGGAATATCTGGCCCGGGGCGACTATCTCTGGAACAGCGGCATGTTCCTGTTCGGAGCCCGCCAGTATCTGACCGAACTCAAACGCCACCGGCCGGACATTCTGTCGGTGTGCGAAGCGGCCCTGAAACAGGCCAGCCAGGATCTCCACTTCACCCGGGTGGCCGAAGCGGTGTTCGCCCAGTGCCCGGAAGATTCCATTGACTACGCCGTCATGGAAAAAACCGACAATGCTGCGGTGGTCTCGCTGGATGCCGGTTGGAGCGACATCGGTTCCTGGTCGTCACTGTGGGAGATATCGGACAAAGACCGCCAGGGCAACAGCCTGTCCGGCGATGTCATCGCCCATGAAACCAGCGGCACGCTGGTGCGCGCCGACAGCCGTCTGGTGGCCACGGTGGGGGTGGAAGACCTGGTCATCATTGAGACCAAGGACGCCCTGCTGGTGGCCCACAAGGACAAAGTTCAGGACGTCAAAAAAGTGGTGGAAAGCATCAAAGGGGATGGCCGCCACGAGCACATGAATCACCGCGAGGTTTACCGGCCCTGGGGTGTCTACGACTCCATCGACAGCGGCGCGCG
>JBPEXU010000369.1:0-2636 GCA_052031225.1 Marinobacter sp.
GAGCTGGAAACCCGGCTGACCATCGACGCCCTGACCTGGACCGACGAAGGCACGCTCGCGGTCAATGGCATCCGCCTGTCCGGTCACAACGACACCACCCTGGATAACATGAAGCTGACCATCGATCTGGCCGGCGATGGCGAGGTGCTGGAACACGGATTCTCCGAGATCGCACGGCGGGCCAATGCCGGGCTGCTGGACGCCAGCGATCCGGACGTCGCCGATGCCCTGGCCCGGTACAACCTGGCGGGCGGCTTCGGCAAACAGTTCAATTCCGGCGATCTGGTGATTCACCTGGGCGCCACCGATTACGGCGACCCCACCAACCTGAACGACTACCTGCGGGCCGTGGATTTCGAGCTGGCGGTCGACAGCATCACCACCTCCGGCAGTGAGGGCAGCACCAACCTGTTCTCCGACGTGCTGCTGCAAGGCTATCTTGGCCCCACCGATCTGGTGATCCGCAACGGCGGCAACAACACCGGCACCCGGACACTGGCCAATGGCAATACCGTGTCCGGCTCCGAACTGCAGCTCGATACTCACTTCGAGATCACCGATGGGCGCCTGAACTGGGACGCTGCCGACCTGATTCTGCTGTTCAACTTCGCCGCCGTCGGCATCGAAGGGCTGCAAATCCACAACCGCCGGGGCAACGACACCCTGGGCCACTTCGGCATGGCGCACGCGACCGCGAAACTGTCCCGCGGCACCAGCGCGGCATCGGGCAAAGAGGGTTTGTCGGTGCATGAGGTGGAGTTCCGGGCCGACATCGACATGCCGGTGTTCAAGATCGGCCCAACCAGCATCGGCAGTGTTCAGTTCACCGACTTCGCCATCACCGACACCACCATGATGGTCTACGGCCACTAGGCGCCACTGGACAACCCCCGCCGCTTGGCTAGTACACTTGCCCGTCGGACAACGGCGGGCATGGCATGACAGACTTCAGCACCAACGACGACACCGGACAGATCTCCTGGCGCAGGCTGACGGGCTTCGGCCTGCTCTTTCTTGTCCTGACCGCAGCCGGCCTGTACGCCGTGTACGACCGCTTCTCGGGTCGCAGTGTCAGTTTCGACACCCGACTGCTCCAGCCCCAGACCTTGCTTGCCATCGCCGCCCTGCTGCTGGTTTACTTTGCCGCTGACGGCCTTCGGCTCTACTACACGCTGCGGGCGCTTGGTCACCGGCTGCCGCTGGCGGCGATGTTTCGGCTGGTGTTCATCAACCTGTTTTTTTCCAACGTCACGCCGATGGCGACCGGCGGCGGCTTCGCCCAGATCTGGTACCTCACCCGCCAGGGCATTCCCGTGGGCAGCGCCACCGCCGCCACAACCATCCGCACGGTGCTGGCGGTGGTCTTCATTTTTTCCCTGACGCCGGTTTTCCTGTTTACCCTCAAGGCGCTGGACGGACACACACTGTCGCACCGGATCGCCGTAGCGCTGGCGGTATTTGTCACGCTGTATTTGAGTTTCTTCGCCGTTTTGCTGTTTCGCACCCGCTGGCTCATCCTACCCGCCGACCGAGTCATTTCTGTGCTCCGGCGGGCCCACCTGATCAGTGCCCGGCGACACGATCGCTGGCAGTTCCGGCTGCGCCGGGAGTCCCTGCGATTTGCCTACAGTTTCCAGGACTACCTGCGGGGCGAACGGCGATACGTGCTGCTGTCGGTGCTGTACACGGCGGTGTTTCTGCTTAGCCTGTTCAGTTTCCCGGCCCTGCTCATTCACGCTCTGGGCTACGATGTGGATTATCTGGTGACCCTTGGCCTGCTGGTGGTTACCACCTTCATCATGTACTTTTCACCCACACCCGGGGCATCGGGCATCTCCGAAGGGGTGTTCGGCAGTTTCTTCCGGGATATGCTGTCCGGCAACCATCTGGTGCTGGTGACCGTAAGCTGGCGCCTGCTGACCATTTATCTCGGCATGGTGATTGGTCTGGTGGTGCTGCAACGGGAACTGATGCACACCCGCAGAGGCAAGGAATGATCTGGCGCAACCCACTCAAGCTGCTGTTTTATCTCTGTCTGTTGGTCGTGGTGCTGCTGATCGGCTACAAGGCGTATCTGAATCTGTTTGCGCCGGACTTCGAAGCCGTGCACAGCCATCAGGTGGAGCGGATTTACCAGTCGGTCAAGCCGGGCGAGCCGGTCAGTTTCGCGGTGGTCGGCAACATCAACAATTCCATCGGCATCTTCGAAGGGCGGATTGTGCCGACCCTGAACGGCTCCGGTCTGGATTTCATGGTCTCGGCCGGGAACGCCGTCAGCGGCGGCGGCGAGGACAAGTACCGATCGCTGTACGGCACACTCAGCAAGCTCGACATTCCCTATCTGCTGACCTTCGGTGCCCATGAGTACGAAAACTTTGGCAGCTTCCGCTTCTACGAGCACTTCGGGCCGCACTTCTACAGCGTACGCACCGGCAATGCCCGGCTGATCTTTCTGGACAGCACCGGCAAAACGCCCTGGCGCTGGCAGATCCGCTGGCTCAACGACTTGTTGAACCAGGACACCAGCAACGCCCGCATTTTGTTCATCGGGCATCCGCCGCTGGAAACGGCCGAGCCGCCACTGTTTGGTCAGCGGGACAACTACCTGCAGCCCCCCGCCTTTCGGGATGCGCTGC
>JBPEXU010000037.1:0-8879 GCA_052031225.1 Marinobacter sp.
GGCCACTTCCACCGGCAGGCACACCAGTACCAGCCCGAACTGGTTGCCCAGGGTGTCGATGGGCTGATCCAGTGGGCGCAGGTTGAACGGCACTGCCACGCGGATACCGCACTCGGGTATCGGCTCGCCGATGGCTTTGAAGTGGCGGTGCAGGGCGCCGGTGGCAGCGCACAGCAGGATGTCGTTGACGGTGCCGCCGAGCGCTTTGGCGCAGGCTTTGACCTCGGCCAGATCCAGCGGTTCGGCCCAGGCGACTTTCTTGCGCCCGCACAGCGGATTCTTGAGCGCGGTTTTCGGTTCGAACGGTGCTAGGCCCAGTTTGGCCAGATCCAGTGCGATGCCGCCGGCGGTGCTGGCCAGTTTAAGCGGGTAATTGGGTTCGTCCCGGACGGATCGGATCAGCAGTTGGGCCTGGTCCACCGCCGCCTGGGTGCTGTCGACGGCCCGGTGCAGGAAGCGTTTGAAGAACGACGGTTCCCGGTGGGCTCTGGGCCGGAGCGAGGCCACCCGGTCCAGTTTGGGTTCGGGCGTTTTGTCGGTCAGCGACAGCAGCACGCGCACCAGGGAAATGCCATCGGCGATGCAGTGGTGAATGCGGATCAGCAGGGCGCAGCCGCCGTTGTAGTTGTCGATGTAGTGGATTTGCCAGAGGGGCTTGCGGACGTCGAGCGCGGTGCTGTTGAAATCGCTGGCGAGCGCCTGGAGTTCGTCGGTGCTGGCTTTGCCGGGCAGGGCGATACGGTGGAGGTGGTTGTCCAGGTCGAACAGGGGATCGTCTTGCCAGTAGGTCTTGTCGCCCTTGTCGACGATTCGCTGGCGGAAGCGTCGGAATCGCAGGAAGCGTTCTTCCAGAACACGTTTGAGGCGATTGATCGCGATTGGCTGTTCGAACATCAGGACCGCGGAGATCATCATCGGATTCTCCGGGGTATCCATGCGCAACCAGGCTCGGTCAACCGCAGACATCGGGGTCATATCAGGTGACATAGAGGCCCTCCCTTTGCAGGTCATCCTTTTAAGAAGCCGCGGTAATTCTCCCTCCTCGACCGTGTTGAAGTAACTGAGTATAGAGCGGGAGCGGGTAACCGCAAAGAGCCTGAGTATGCGACACAATGGCTGTGCCGCACTTGACCAAAATCAGGCGGGCAGAGGGTTAGGCGTTGGCGTCGCGCAGGATGCGTTGCTTCTGGCGGTTCCAGTCGCGTTCTTTCTCGGTGGCGCGCTTGTCGAACTGCTTTTTGCCCTTGGCCAGGGCGATCTCACACTTCACCCGATTGTTCTTCCAGTACAGCGCGAGCGGGATGCAGGTGTAGCCGGCCTGATTCACCTTGCCGATCAGCTTGGAGATTTCCTTGGCGTGCAGCAGCAGCTTGCGGGTCCGGGTCGGATCGGCAATGACGTGGGTGGACGCGGTGCTGAGCGGTGTGATGTGGGCTCCCAGCAGCCAGGCTTCGCCGTCTTTCAGCAGCACGTAGGCATCCACCAGCTGGGCCTTGCCGGCGCGCAGGGATTTGACTTCCCAGCCGAGCAGCGAGAGGCCGGCTTCGAAGCGTTCCTCGATGTGGTACTCGTGTTTCGCCTTTTTGTTCAGGGCGATGGTACTGCTAGGCGTTCCGGGTTTCTTCTTGCTCATGTCACGGTTATCCGGCGTCGGATCGATGAACGAATGACCGGGCTCCGCCCGGCAAAGCGCGCATTGTAGCCCAGGACTGCCAGACCGGTCACGAAAACGCCGTGCCGTAAGGGTCGGGGGCGTGCGTGCCGGCGGCCATCGGCTACAATGTCCGGCCAGACACTCTCAGGGAATCGAATGCCTACGCCGTATCAGACATCCATAGGGTCGTTTACCCGAAAATCCACTTTTTTCTGGGGTTCGGTTGGTGCCACGGTTGGCCTGGCCAATCTCTGGCAGTTTCCGTACCTGGCCAGTCTGCACGGTGGTGGCCTGTTTGTGCTGCTGTATCTGGCGTGTCTGTTGCTGGTGACCTTGCCGCTGATGGTGACCGAAGCCGCGTTCGGGCGTTATGCCCGCCACGGCATTGTGCTGGCGCTGGAGGGGCTGGTCCGCAGCGCCGGCTGCTCCCGGGCCTGGTTGTGGGCCGGTCGGCTGAGTCTCCTGGCGGCTTTCCTGGTGTTGTCGTTCACCGCCGTTTTCGGCGCGGTGGCGCTGGCCTACGTCTTTTTCGGCGCGACCGGCACGTTCTCGGGTGCGTCCACCGGCGAGGTGGCGCAGGTGCTGTCGGCTCTGGTTTCCGACACCGGCGAGTATCGCCGGTTCATGGCCTGGCACGGATTCTTTCTGCTGCTGGTGGTCTGGGTCTCGGTGCAGGGCGTGGTGAAGGGGCTGGAGCGCACGCTGCGGCTCGTGGTGCCCTGCACGCTGCTGATCATGCTCGGCCTGTTTGCGTTGGTGTCGTATCAGGGCCACATGGGGGAAGCGGTGTCGCGCATTCTCGGGTTTCAGCCGCAAAACGTCAGCCTGGAGAGCTTCAAGGCGGCGTTGTTTCACGCCTTTTTCACCCTCGGGTTGGGCATGGGCGTGTGGACGGTGTTTGGCGCCTATACCACAGCGCACACCCGGTTCAAGCGCTCGATCCTTGCCGTGGTCTTAATGGACACCCTGGTGGCCATCCTGGCCGGGCTGATGTTTTTTGCCGTTGCCGCCGAGAGTGGATCGGGGGCCGACGAGCGCGGCTTTGCCCTGCTGTTCGTCTCGCTGCCGGCGACGCTGGGGCAGTATCCGGCCAGTCAGCTGCTGATCACCGTTGTGTTTCTGGTGGTGGTGATGATTGTCTGGGCCACCGCCCTGGCGCTGATGGAGCCGATCGTTGGCTGGTTCCGGGAATGGACCGGCGCACCCCGGGGGCTGTCGGCGATACTGGTTGGCCTTTGTGTCTGGGGCGCGGGCTTGGTGTCGCTGCTTTCTTTCAATCTGTGGCGCGACTACCGCCTGATGGGGGCGACCGCATTCCGGTGGCTGGAGCTGGTCAGCGGCGGTGTGTTGATCCCAGTGGTGGCCATTCTGATCGCGCTCTTCGCCGGCTGGTGCATGACCCGGATGCTGACGTTGCGCATCCTGGGCCGCACGCCCAACCTGGTCGCGTCGGTCTGGTATGGCGTGATCCGGTTTGTCCTGCCGCCGGTCGTCGCCTACATCGGCGTCATGTACACCGCCTTCGCGTTGTCCGGCATGTGCGACAACGGCGCGGATGCGCTGTGGTGCGAGACCCGCCCGCCGGCGATATCCGGCGCCCAGGAGTCGCCCGCTGAGCCGACCGCCGGGGCGGTACAACCGCAGGGGCCCGCGCCGCAGCCGTCGGCGCAGCCTGACCCGACCGTCGAATCGGACCCGCCCACGACGCCGGTGGAGCAGCCATTGGCGCCGGAAAATACTCCAAACGATGAGGATATCCTTTATCATAGCGTCTGATTCAAGGCGTTCTCCCCTTGATGTCCGTAGAATCCATTGTGTTTGCGACCAGGACGACCGGAGCCCATGCCCCATCAGATCGACAAAAGCGCACTCGTGATGCACTCGGCGGAGCGCATGTTTCACCTCGTCAACGACATCGCCCGTTATCCCGAATTTCTGCCCTGGTGTGCCGACGCCAAAATCCACGACCAGGACGACGACCAGGTCACTGCGACCCTGGAAATCGCCAAAGGCGGGATGCGGCACCGGCTGACCACGCGCAACCAGCTGCTCATGCCCGAGGCGATCGAGATGAATCTGGTGGATGGCCCGTTCCAGAACCTCAGTGGGCGCTGGCACTTCAAGCCGCTGGATACCAATGCCTGCAAAGTCGTGCTGACCCTGGAATTCGAGTTCGCCGGTTCCCTATCCCGCATGACGCTGGGGCCGGTGTTCGGCCAGGCCGCCAACACCATGGTGGACGCCTTTTGCCGCCGGGCCGATGACCTCTATCGGGGAGGTTTCTGATGTTGCGCGTGGAAGTGGCTTACGCCCGACCGGACAAACAGGAAATTGTGGAGGTGGAGGTACCGGAAGGCACCACTGCGCTGGAAGCCGTCAAGCGTTCAGCCATCACCGAGCTGTTTCCGGAGATTGACCCGGAAACCAACGATATGGGCATTTTCGGGAAGGTCATCAAGGACCCGGCGGCGCATCAGCTGCGCGACGGTGACCGGGTCGAACTCTATCGGCCGCTTAAGATCGACCCCAAACAGGCGCGCCTGAACCGGGCGAAGAAGAAAAACGCCTGAGCCGGCTCAGTACGCCGGCGTTTCGTTCAGCAGCGTTGCTTCGTAGTGGGACAGCTGGTCATCGTTGTAGTACACCACGATCTTCTGCTCCCGGATTTCTCCGCCCGATTTCTGGAAGGTGTAGATGTAATACTCCCGTGAGTCGTCCACCGGGTTGATCATCAAAGGGGTGCCGAGCAGTGCGTGCACCTGGCTTCTGGGCATGCCTTCGCTGAGGCTTTCCAGCTCCTTCTCGGTCACAATGTTGCCCTGCTGGACGTTGATCTTGTAAACGCCGGGGAAGCCGCAACCGGAGAGAAAGAGAGTGAGAATGAGAGCTGTCAGCTTTTGCATCGCCGGGGGAAATCCTCTATCTTGAAATCGCCTGCCACAAGCAGGTGTGACACGGGTTGACCGTTAAACGGCGGCTTCATCATACCGGAAGCCGTGAGGCACACCAAAGAGTGAATAGTAGCATGTCATCTGAAAACGCCGAATTGCGAAAAGTCGGTCTGAAGGTAACCCTGCCGCGGGTAAAGATATTCAATATTCTGGAGAACTCCGAGGAGCACCACCTCAGTGCTGAGGATGTCTACAAGAAGCTGTTGGAGCAGGGAGATGACGTGGGGCTGGCAACGGTCTACCGGGTGCTGACTCAGTTTGAAGCCGCGGGCCTGGTGCTGCGCCACAACTTTGAAGGTGGCCATGCGGTGTTTGAGATGGCCGGTGACGATCACCACGACCACATGGTCTGTACGCAGACCGGCGAGGTGATCGAGTTTGTTGACGACGTGATCGAGGAGCGTCAGAAAAAGATCGCCGAGGAACACGGTTACGAAATCGTGGACCACAGCCTCATCTTGTACGTAAAACCCCTTAAGTCGAAAGACTGATCCCCCGTCTGATTTTTGATCCAAAACCGCCAAGCTGGGTTGGCGACCAAAAGTTGGCGACCAAAAAAGGGGCAGGCGGTTTGCCTGCCCCAACGGCGCTCAGGATCGAGCAAGGGGTTGTCTGTTGCCGGCCCGTTTAATGATGCGTGGCCTGTCCTTTCTGAAACATTTCCCGGGCGTGCGCGATGGTCTGTTCGGTCATGTCGACGCCGCCAAGCATTCTCGCGACTTCATCAATGCGGCGCTGTTCATCCAGGGTTTCGATTCTGGAGAAGGTGGCGTCTTTGTCGGTGAACTTGCTGACAAACAGGTGCTGATGCGCCTGCGCCGCCACCTGGGGTAGGTGGGTGACGCACAGCACCTGGCCGTTCTCGCCCAGGGTTCGCAACAGCCGGCCGACCACTTCGGCGGTGCCACCGCCAATGCCCACATCCACTTCATCAAACACCAGCGTCGGTGTGGTGGAGGTTTGCGCTACCACCACCTGAATCGCCAGGCTGATGCGTGACAGTTCACCGCCGGAGGCGACTTTCGCCAGTGACCGTGCCGGTTGGCCCGGGTTGGCGCTGACCAGAAACTCGACATCCTCCATGCCATGGGGCGCCGGTTCGCCGCCGTCGTTGGGGGTGAGTCGGGTCACGAACTGCACCGACGGCATGCTGAGCTGGGCCAGTTCTTCGGCAATGCGCTGATCGAGCTCCGCTCCCGCTCGCTGGCGGGCCTCGGTCAGTTGGGCCGCCAGGGCGTCGAAGGTGGCGCGTTTTTCCGCCACCTCGGTCTCCAGTTGTTCGAGGCTGCCTTCGCCGCCGTCCAGTTCCGCCAGCTCCTGGCTCAGTCGCTGATGCAGTGCCGGTAGCTCCTCTGGGGTGATCCGGTGTTTGCGCGCCATCTGGTAGATGGCGCTGAGGCGTTCCTCGACTTCTGCGAGTCGGGCCGGATCGGCGTCGTAATCTTCGACAAACCGTCTCAGGTTGTCGCCCGCCTCGGCAATCTGAATCTGTGCCTCAGTCAGCATCTGCACGGTATCCGCCAGTTCCGGCACGTCCACCGGCAGCTGTTCGAGTTGTTGCAGGGCCTGGCGCAGCAGATCGGCGGCGCAGGTGTCGTATTCGGTACACAGCTGCGCGGCCTGGTGGCTGTTGTGCAGCACCGCGTCGGCCTGGCTGAGTCGCGCCTGTTCTTGCTCAAGCGCTGCCTGTTCGCCGTCTTCCAGGGCCAGTCGATCCAGTTCTTCAACCTGATAGCGCAGCAGTTGCAGTTTCGCTTCCGCTTCATCGGCGTTTTGCCGACGCTCGCTCAGGCGTCGGTGGGCCTGATGCCAGGCTTTCCAGGCTGCGCGCGTTTCAGCGGCCAGGGTCTCGACGCCGGCAAACTCGTCCAGCAGTTTGCGGTGGGTGTCTTTGCGCAGCAGGGACTGATGCTGGTGCTGGCTGTGAATGTCCATCAGCAGTCCGCCGAGTTCTTTCAGGTGTGCCAGTGGGCAGGGTTGGCCATTGATGTAGGCGCGGGACCGGCCGTCCCGGCTGATCACCCGTCGGAGGATGCAGTCGTGGTCGTCATCCAGCTCGTGCTCGCTCAGCCACGCGACCGCTTCGGGAATGTTGGAGACGTCAAACGAAGCGGTGATATCGGCCCGCTTGGCGCCGTGCCGGACGGCTCCGGCATCGGCTCGTCCGCCCATCGCCAGCCCCAGCGCGTCCAGCACGATGGACTTGCCGGCGCCGGTTTCGCCGGTCAGCGCGGTCATGCCCCGGCTGAACTGCAGCTCTACGCGTTCGGCGATGGCGTAGTTGGAAACCGTAAGCTGTGTGAGCATGGATGTCCTCCAGTCCGGTTGTTGCGCCCGGGGTGGGCGGTGGCCGCAATGATACTGTTTAGATATACAGATGCTGTGAATATATACAGGCTTTTTGAGGTTTGCAAACCCGGTCAGGTCAATTTCCGGCGAGAAAGCCGCAAGGAATGGTTGAAACTCCTGGGTGGGGCCCCATATTCGTCTGCAACTATGTTTTTCTGGCTTGCGTCGGCCGGAAGCCCATTCAATCGGCCGGATATCGGGCCGCTGGAGATCTAGCAGGAGTAGTCATGAGTACTGGCGAAAACCGCAACGAACAGGTAGACGAGCTGAAAGAAGCGGCAGAAGCCGCCGCCGAGCAGGCGCAGGAACAAGAACAGGCGCAGGCCGAGGCGCCCGCCCAGGAAGAGGGCGACGCGGAGGCGTCTGAGGTCGAAGCGCTCAAGGCTCAGGTGAAGGAGTTTCAGGATCAGGCGCTGCGCGCGCAGGCGGAAATGCAGAACGTGCGCCGTCGGGCGGAGTTGGATGTCGAGAAGGCCCACAAGTTCGCGCTCGAAAAGTTCGTTAAGGAATTGCTGCCGGTGGCGGACAGCCTTGAGAAGGCGGTTGAAAGCACCGAAGGCCATGACAACGCCGGCGAACTGGTGAACTCCATTCGTGAGGGCGTGGAGATGACCCTCAACCTGTTCATGAACAGTCTGAAAAAGTTCAACGTCGAGCAGCTGAATCCGGTCGGTGAGCCGTTTGACCCGCAGCAGCACGAGGCCATGTCCATGGTGCCGGCTCCCGACGCCGAGCCGAACAGCGTGGTGGCGGTGGTTCAGAAAGGCTACCTGCTTAATGGTCGCGTGGTTCGCCCGGCGATGGTGGTGGTGGCCAAGGCCGAGGACGCGCCAAAAATTGATGAGCAGGCTTGAAAAGCCGACGAAAGCGCCAATATAGCGAGTAAATAGCGACGCGCCGGGGATAGCAGCATTCCGGGCCAAGTATTCAGAAGATTTGGAGTGATTCGATGAGCAAGATTATTGGTATCGACCTGGGAACCACAAACTCCTGTGTGGCCATCATGGATGGTGACAAGGTCAAGGTGATCGAGAACGCCGAGGGTGATCGCACCACCCCGTCCATCATCGCCTATACCGAAGACGGCGAAACCCTGGTTGGTCAGTCTGCCAAGCGCCAGGCCGTTACCAACCCGGCCAACACGCTGTTCGCCATCAAGCGACTGATTGGTCGTCGCTTTGAGGACGACGTGGTTCAGAAGGACATCAAAATGGTGCCCTACAAAATCACCAAGGCGGACAACGGTGATGCCTGGGTAGAAGTGAAGGGCAAAAAGATGGCGCCGCCTCAGGTCTCGGCGGAAGTCCTCAAGAAGATGAAGAAGACCGCCGAGGAGTACCTGGGCGAGAAGGTCACCGAAGCAGTCATCACGGTGCCGGCGTACTTCAACGACAGTCAGCGCCAGGCCACCAAGGATGCCGGTAAGATTGCCGGTCTTGAGGTCAAGCGGATCATCAACGAGCCGACCGCGGCCGCGCTGGCCTACGGTCTCGACAAGAAGAGCGGTGACCGCACTGTGGCGGTGTACGACCTGGGCGGTGGTACCTTCGACCTGTCGATCATCGAAATTGCCGACGTCGATGGCGAGCACCAGTTTGAAGTTCTGGCCACCAACGGTGATACCTTCCTGGGCGGTGAGGATTTCGACCTGAAGGTGATCGAGTACCTGGCCGATCAGTTCAAGAAAGACAGCGGCATTGATCTGCGCGGCGATTCGCTGGCCATGCAGCGCCTGAAAGAGGCGGCAGAAAAGGCCAAGATCGAACTGTCCAGCAGCCAGCAGACCGACGTCAACCTGCCGTACATCACGGCCGATGCGTCTGGTCCCAAGCACCTGAACGTCAAGCTGACCCGCGCCAAGCTGGAGTCCCTGGTAGAGGATCTGGTTCAGCGCAGTCTGGAGCCGTGTAAGGTGGCTCTGAAGG
>JBPEXU010000370.1:0-3960 GCA_052031225.1 Marinobacter sp.
GGCATCAAACGGGTGCTCGGCCTCAGCCAGCCCCTCCAGACAACGACGAATTCCGGCTTCGCCAAACTGGTCGCCGGAGGCGTTTTCGCACTCCAGAAAGCCGTCGGTCATCAGCAAGAGCCGGTCGCCGGAATACGCCGGCACCGTTTCCATGGTGCTATCAAACTGCCCCGCAGAAAGAATGCCCAACGGCAGATATTTCGACGGCAGTACGAGCGAATCTCCGCTGTTTCGGATTAACCACCCTTCCGGTAATCCGCCGTTCCAGAACCTCAACTGGTTCTGTTTGAAATCCACGTCAACCATCGCACCGCAACAGAACATACCTGTGGGCAGGATGCGTTTGAGTTTCTGGTTGATTTCCCGGAGGATATCCGCACCGCTGAAGCCCTTGCTCGCCATACCGTAAAAAATCTCCGCCACCGGCATCGCGCCGATGGCCGCAGGCAGGCCATGGCCGGTGAAATCGCCGAGAAATACCAGCATGCCGCCATCGGGACGGGGCGAGGCAAACAGCACATCGCCATTGAACACCGAAAGCGGCGACGCGTGATAGCGGATGTTGGGTGCGTCCAGACAGCCGGTATGGGCGACGTTGTCGAACACCCGACGGGCGGTGATCTGCTCCTCCAGCAACTGGCGGTTGCGTTCACGGATCAGGTCCCGCTGATGCGACAGGGTTTCGTGCATACGCCGCATCCGGTCAAACGCCGAGAGCTTGGCTTCGATGATCACGCGGTTGTAGGGTTTGGTCAGGAAATCATCACCACCGGCCTTCAGGCAGCGGGCGAGGTCTTCGGCCTGGTGTAACGACGTCAGGAAAATCAGCGGCACCAGGCGCTCACCGGCCAGCGCCTTGATTTTTTTCGCCGCGGCCATGCCGTCCATGCGTGGCATCAACGCGTCCAGCAATACAATATCGGGGTGTACCTCGGAAAAAGCCTCAACAGCCTCAAGACCATCGGCGACATCGGCGACCCGGTGGCCGAGCCGTTTGAGCATGGTTTTCAGGATCAGGCGGTCGGTGTCGCTGTCGTCAGCGATCAGGATATTGAGCGGACGCTGCTGTTCTGCGATCTCGTCCACGGCCTTCTCCCGCAACGGGTCCAGCATCACTTGATGGCAAAAAGCTGCTCGAAATTGGAAATGGAGAGAATCCTGCGTACGTCACTGTTGCAGTTTTCGATGGAAATGCGCGAGCTGTCGCCGCCGGCGAAGTCGCGCAGTAGCAGTAGCATCCCCAGTGCCGAGCTGTCGAGGTAAGTGGTGTCAGAAAGATCCACGACGTAACGGTTGATCTCTGGATCGCCGTGCTCATAGGCATCCCGAAACGCCTGGTGGGTACTGAAATCGAAGCGCCCTTCGATCTGGATAATCAGTGTCTGGCCATCGTCAGCACGACGGGTCTGAATCGGCATTCCCGGAACCTCCAATCGCTGCCTGAATGACTGATTCGGCTCTGGCATCCAAGCCGGCAGTCCATCGTCCTTCGTGGTTAAGAATAGCCGAGCCTAGGCGGTTTGCACGGAGATTTGATTGACCGGAAGCAACTTTCATTGCTGCCGCCGGGCAAATGCGCGCCCCGCGGCCTCGTCGGAGAGCTTCTGTTCTCGGGCGTCCTGCTCCCGCTGCTCTTGTTGGCGGCAGCTCTCAATGTATTTTTCCATGCCCCGACGGCGCTCCCAGGCCGCCTGCCATTCCCGGCGGCGAGCCTCAAACAGCTGTTCCGCCTCCGCCAACTGTTTTTGCTGCTGCCGGATGACGCCGTCAAGTTGGGCAATAAACGCCTGCCAGGCCTGCAAACGCGCCACCGGAACGGCGCCCCGCTGATGCTGGCGAATCTGTTCGCGGTATTCCTGCTGGTAGCGGGACAGGTTGTCAACCTGCTCCCGGTGCTGCTCCACCCGCTTCCGCGCCTCGCCCATGCGTTCCAGTGCCGCCTGCTCTTTGCGGGACTCCACCGTCAGCACGATTTCCAGACGCTTGGATCGGAGCATCAGCTACCTCCGGCCCGGGCCGAAGGATCGGGCACCGCCGACTTACGCCGTTCCGGTGAGCGGCGCTCGGGCACTACCGTCAGCAACTGCTCGATGCTCTCGGCCAGAGTTGCCCGCTCGTTCAAGCCCTGTTGCAGGAACTGGCGCATGCCCGGCATGTGCTGAATGGCGAAATCGGTTTCCGGATCGGAGCCTTTCACGTAGGCGCCCACGCTGATGAGATCCCGCGCCTGCTGGTAGCGGGAATACACCTGTTTGAAACGCTGGGCCCGGGAAAAGTGCTCTTCCTCCGTCACCTGCGGCATAACCCGGCTGATCGAGGCTTCCACGTCGATGGCCGGGTAATGCCCTTCCTCCGCCAGCCGACGTGACAGCACGATGTGGCCATCGAGGATGGCCCGGGCAGCATCGGCAATCGGATCTTGCTGATCGTCGCCTTCGGTCAGAACGGTATAAAACGCGGTAATCGAGCCGCCACCCGGACGACCGTTGCCGGTGCGCTCCACCAGCTGCGGCAGCTTGGCGAACACCGAGGGCGGGTAACCTTTGGTTGCCGGGGGCTCGCCCACCGCCAGAGCAATCTCCCGCTGAGCCTGGGCGTAGCGGGTCAGCGAGTCCATCAGCAGCAGCACCCGCTTGCCCTGGTCCCGGTAGTATTCCGCGATGCGGGTGGTCAGCATCGCGGCCCGCAACCGCATCAGCGGCGAATCGTCGGCCGGCGATGCCACCACCACCGAGCGCGCCAGCCCCTCTTCGCCGAGAATGTCTTCAATGAATTCCTTGACCTCACGCCCCCGCTCGCCGATCAACCCCACCACGGTGATGTCGGCGTCGGTGAACCGGGTCATCATGCCCAGCAACATACTCTTGCCGACACCACTGCCGGCAAACAACCCCAGGCGTTGACCCTGTCCCACGGTCAGCAGCGCATTGATCGCACGGATGCCGACGTCCATGGACTGGCGAACCGGCGCCCGGTGCAGCGGGTTGATGATTTCGCCGGTCAGCGCAACGCGGGATTCGGCCTGCAGCGGCCCCTTGCCGTCCAGAGGTTCGCCGGTGCCGCCCAGCACCCGCCCCAGCATCTGCGGCCCGACAGGCACCCGACTGGCGGCGGACAACGGCACCACCCGAGCTCCGGGCCGCAGGCCGTCGATGGCGGTCAGGGGCATAAGGTAGACTTTGTCGTCCTCGAAACCGACCACTTCGGCTTCGACGGTGCCGGCCGCGTCGCCCTGGATGATGCAACGGTCGCCCACCACCATGGGACAGCCCACGCACTCGAGGGTCAGCCCCACCATCCGGGTCAGGCGCCCGGACAATTCCGGCTCCGGTTCGGTTGGAATGAAGTCCTGAAAGCGATTGAGGCGATCAGCCAGTCGGGAGGTCATCGTCCTCCCCCTTGGTGTCGAGCACGTCCCGCTGGAAGTCGGTCTTGTCGCCCATCCGGGCATCCGCACCATCACCGGACTCGGGGACCGGCAGCTCCAGCTCCTGATCGAGCATGCTCTGAACCGCGCGCTGGAACCGTTTCTCAACGGTGAAATCGACCAGGCTGTGTCGGGTCTCGACGCGACAGCCGCCGGGCAGCAGCGTGTCGTCCTCGATCACAACCGCCTCCGCTTCCATCCGCGCAGCCACCTGTTTCACCAGCTCGCTGTCGTCGGGATGAACGTGAATGCGGATGTGATCGGCGGTCGCTGGCAGCGACGCCAGCGCCCGACGAACCACCCGGCGGATCTGGCTGGAATCAAGGCTAAGTTCCCGGTACAGAACGGCGCGGGCCAGCACGGTGGTCAGATTGACCAGCGCCGACTCCAGTTCGTCCTCGTGACGCCGGATCGGCTCTACCAGCTCAGCCATCACCTGCTCCAGGCGCTCAAGCCGGGCGTCGACATCGTCCCGGGTTTCCTGATAGCCCTGCGCCTGACCCCGCTCGCGGCCCTCGACCAATCCGGCCTCG
>JBPEXU010000371.1:0-9009 GCA_052031225.1 Marinobacter sp.
CAACGTGAAGATGAGCGTTACCCTGATTGCTCCGATCGCTATGGAAGACGGTCTGCGTTTCGCGATCCGCGAAGGTGGCCGTACCGTTGGCGCCGGCGTGGTCTCCAAGATCATCGAGTAACCTTCGGGTTACTCGTTTTTGTTGCACTGAGTTGTTTCGGTGCAGGCCAGTAGCTCAATTGGCAGAGCAGCGGTCTCCAAAACCGCAGGTTGGGGGTTCGATTCCCTCCTGGCCTGCCATTTTTTAACGTCCGGATACATAAGCTGATTCCTATGGAGTCAAAAGCCGTTCAGTCAACCAGCCGTTTCGATACTGTGAAATGGCTGGTTGTTTTTGTTCTGATTGCCGTCGGTGTGGTCGGTAATCAGTATTACAGTGCCGAGTCTCTTTTGTATCGTGTGCTGGCTCTCGTAGGTCTTGGTATTGTGGCGGCCCTGGTTGCCCTGCAAACCGATCGCGGTCGCCGCTTTGCGACGCTGTTGAAAGAGGCGCGGGTCGAGATCCGGAAAGTGGTGTGGCCCACCCGGCCGGAACTGGTTCAGACGACGGCAATCGTTGTTGTCTTTGTGCTGGTTGTTGCGCTGATTTTGTGGGGCATGGATTCGCTGATCAGCTGGCTGGTCGCCGGATTTATCGGTTGATGGGAGTGGGCAATGGCTAAGCGCTGGTACGTGGTTCATGCGTATTCTGGCTTTGAAAAGCATGTAATGCGCACTCTGAAAGAGCGTGTTGCGCTCAACGGCATGGAAGACAAGTTCGGCGAAATTCTGGTGCCGACCGAGGAAGTCGTTGAGATGCGGGACGGCAAGAAGCGCAAAAGTGAGCGTAAGTTCTATCCTGGGTACGTATTGGTCCAGATGGAAATGGATGACGCCACGTGGCATCTTGTCAAGAATACCCCCCGGGTGCTTGGTTTTATTGGTGGTACCAAGGACAAGCCTGCGCCGATTACCGAGCGCGAGGCGGATGCCATCCTGCGTCGTGTCGAGAGCGGTGCAGACAAGCCGAAGCCCAAAACGTTGTTTGAGCCGGGTGAAATTGTGCGCGTCATTGAGGGTCCCTTTGCGGACTTCAATGGTGTGGTGGAAGAAGTCGACTACGACAAGAGTCGTGTCAAGGTGGCTGTTCTGATTTTCGGTCGTTCGACTCCGGTGGAGCTGGAGTTTGGGCAGGTTGAAAAAGACTGATCAGCTGCACTCAAGCTGAAAGCTCGCGCGCTCTGGCGACGCGGGCTTTTTGTGTCTGAAAAGGGGAGCCGAAAGGCGTCGGAACCCAAAGGAGAAAACTCATGGCAAAGAAAATCGAAGCCTATATCAAGCTTCAGGTTGCTGCCGGTCAGGCCAACCCGAGTCCCCCCGTTGGTCCTGCGCTGGGTCAGCGTGGTGTCAATATCATGGAATTCTGTAAGGCCTTCAACGCCAAGACTCAAGGCATTGAGCCGGGTCTGCCGATTCCGACCGTGATCACCGTATACAGTGATCGCAGCTTCACCTTCATCACCAAGACGCCGCCGGCTTCTGTTCTGTTGAAGAAAGCGGCAGGCATCAAGAGCGGTTCCGGTCGCCCGAACACCGAGAAAGTCGGTACCGTGACCCGCGCCCAGCTGGAAGAAATCGCCAAGACCAAGGAGCCGGACATGACTGCCGCCGATATGGAAGCAGCCGTCCGTACGATTGCTGGAACTGCCCGCAGCATGGGCCTGAACGTGGAGGGCCTCTAACATGGCTAAGCTGAGCAAGCGTCAGAAGCTGATTCGCGAAAAAGTGGATGCAACTCGCGCCTACTCCGTGGAAGAGGCCGTTGCCCTGCTGGCCGAGCTGGGCCAGAACATTAAGTTCAAAGAGTCCATCGACGTGGCCGTCAACCTTGGCGTTGATGCGCGCAAATCCGACCAGGTCGTTCGCAGCAGCACCGTTCTGCCCCACGGCACCGGAAAAACCGTTCGTGTCGCTGTTTTCACTCAGGGCGCGAACGCAGAAAAGGCAACCGCTGCCGGTGCGGATGTGGTCGGTATGGAAGACCTGGCTGAAGAAGTCAAGAAAGGCAACATGGATTTCGATGTGGTGATCGCCACTCCGGATGCCATGCGTGTCGTTGGCCAGCTGGGTCAGATCCTCGGTCCGCGTGGCCTGATGCCGAACCCGAAAGTCGGCACGGTAACACCGGACGTTGAAACCGCGGTCAAGAACGCCAAGGCCGGTCAGGTTCGTTACCGGACCGACAAGAACGGCATCGTTCATGCCCCGCTGGGCAATGTGGAATTCTCTGCCCAGAGCATCAAGGAAAACCTGGAAGCTCTGGTAGCAGACCTGAAAAAGGCCAAGCCGGCGTCGGCGAAAGGCGTGTATCTGAAGAAGATCACCCTGTCGTCCACAATGGGTCCTGGTCTGACTATCGATCAGAGCGGTCTGAATATCTGATCCTCTGTCGGTAGTTACTTTGTAGTCTGGGCGGAAGCCAAGGCTGTCAAAGACCGCAGGCCCCCGAAGCCCTCCTGTCTTGCGAGGGAGGGCTGCAAGGGTTAAAGCAACGCCTGCGCAGACGGTGTGAAGACGTTCTCTCTGAACCCAAACACCGTTAGGCGCCCGAAAGGGCAATGATGGGTTTGCCGGCACAACGCCGGCGAAATCAAGGAGAAAACCAGTGGCAATTAGACTCGAAGACAAGAAAGCGATCGTCGCTGAAGTCAACGAGACTGCTGGTACTGCTCTGTCTGTGGTTTTGGCTGACTACCGCGGTGTCACCTCTGGTGATATGACCGCGCTTCGTGCCAAGGCTCGTGCCGAGAAGGTGCATCTGAAGGTTGTTCGTAACAACCTTGCCAAGATCGCCATCAAGGGTACTGAGTTCGAGTGCATCGAAGAAGCTCTGGTTGGCCCGACCATTCTGGCCTTCTCGATGGAAGATCCAGGCGCCGCTGCGCGTCTGCTGAAGGATTTTGCCAAAGAGAATGAGGCGTTCGAAATCAAAGGTCTGGCTGTCGGCGGTGAGCTGATGGGCGCGGACCAGATCGATCGCCTTGCCAAGCTGCCGACGCTGCACGAAGCGTTGACCAAGCTGGCAGTCGTTACCAAGGCACCAGTTACCAAGCTCGTACGCAGCCTGAACGATATTCCGGGTCGGGTTACGCGTGTCGTAGCGGCAGTCCGCGACCAGAAGCGCGAAGCTGCTTGATTCTGTTGAACACCATATTTCTAATTTTTGGGAGAAAGTCATGGCTCTGTCTAAAGACGATATTTTGAATGCAATTGCCGAAATGAGCGTAATGGAAGTTGTTGAGCTCGTTGAGGCTATGGAAGAGAAGTTCGGCGTATCTGCTGAAGCTGCTGTTGCTGCTGCTCCGGCTGCTGCAGGCGGTGACGCTGGTGGCGCTGAAGAGAAGACCGAGTTTGACGTTGTTCTGACCGCCGCTGGCGACAAGAAGGTCAACGTTATCAAGGCCGTTCGTGAACTGACTGGCCTGGGTCTGAAAGAAGCGAAAGAAATGGTTGACGGCGCGCCTTCCACCATCAAGGAAGCTGCTGCTAAGGACGAGGCTGAAGAAGCCAAGAAGAAGCTTGAGGAAGCAGGCGCTTCTGTTGAGCTCAAGTAATCGTCGGCTGTTGATCGACACCGTGCGTTAACGCATGGATGGGCTGGTGGCTTTGGGCCACCGGCCTTTTTCTGTTGTATATGCTATAGAGTCTGGTGTGCAATTGCAGGTTGATGTCAGATCTATAACCTACAGCCAGAGTCTTGTTCAAGACGGCGCGATATGCCGAGCAATTCGGCCCCGAAGCAGAACAATGGTTGCTTCTTGATACCAGGTATCAGGTCTAAAGCTGGGGAATGCAGATGACTTACTCCTACACTGAGAAAAAGCGGATTCGCAAAGACTTTAGTAAATTGCCTTCCGTGATGGACGTCCCCTATTTGCTGTCTATTCAGCTGGATTCGTTCAGGGACTTCCTGCAAATGGAAGCCGCTCCGGAAGATCGTCGGGAAACCGGTCTTCACGCAGCGTTCAAATCCGTATTCCCGATTGTCAGTTACTCTGGCAACGCCGCGCTCGAATACGTAAGTTACCGTATCGGCGAGCCGGTTTTCGATGTCAAGGAATGTCAGCTTAGGGGTGTCACCTACGCTGCGCCGCTGCGCGTAAAAGTCCGCCTGATCATTTACGATAAAGAGTCGTCCAACAAGGCGATCAAGGACATCAAGGAGCAGGAAGTCTACATGGGCGAAATGCCCCTGATGACTGAAAACGGTACCTTCGTTATCAACGGTACCGAGCGTGTTATCGTTTCCCAGCTTCATCGTTCCCCCGGCGTGTTCTTTGATCACGACAAGGGCAAGACCCATTCCTCCGGCAAGCTGCTGTACTCGGCTCGCGTGATTCCTTACCGTGGCTCCTGGCTGGATTTCGAATTCGATCCGAAAGACTGCGTGTTCGTTCGTATCGATCGTCGCCGGAAGCTGCCGGCCTCTATCCTGCTGCGCGCCCTGGGGTATACCTCAGAGCAGATGCTGGATATGTTCTTCGATACCAGCAAGTTCGTTCTGGGCGCCGAAACCTGCAAGCTGGAGCTGGTTCCGAGCCGGCTGCGCGGTGACATTGCCACCTTCGACATCAAGGATAAGGAAGGCAACGTCATCGTTGAGGAAGGCCGCCGAGTTACTGCGCGCCACATCAAACAGCTTGAGAAAGCCGGCATCACCGAGCTGGAAGTACCGACCGAATACCTGTACGGCCGGGTCCTCGCGAAGGACATGGTCGACGAATCTACCGGCGAAGTGCTGGTGGAATGTAACTCCGAACTGACAGAAGAAATTGTTGGCAAGATCCTCGACGCGGGTGTCAGCGAAATTGAGACGCTGTACACCAACGATCTGGACTGCGGCCCGTTCATGTCCGATACCCTGCGGATTGACCCGACCCGCACGCCGCTTGAGGCGCTGGTCGAGATTTATCGGATGATGCGCCCGGGCGAGCCGCCCACCAAGGAATCTGCCGAGAACCTGTTCAACAACTTGTTCTTTTCCGATGAGCGCTACGACCTGTCTGCCGTAGGTCGGATGAAGCTGAACCGGCGTCTGGGGCGTGAAGAGAGCACCGGCCCGGGCACCCTGACCCACGACGACATCATCGATGTGCTGAAAACGCTGATCGATATCCGTAACGGTCGTGGCAACGTTGATGACATCGATAACCTGGGCAACCGTCGCGTCCGCTGCGTCGGCGAGATGGCGGAAAACCAGTTCCGGGTTGGCCTGGTGCGGGTCGAGCGGGCGGTGCGTGAGCGCCTGAGTCTGGCGGAAAGTGAAGGCCTGATGCCTCAGGATCTGATCAATGCAAAGCCGGTTGCCGCCGCCGTCAAAGAGTTCTTCGGTTCCAGCCAGCTGTCTCAGTTCATGGATCAGAACAACCCGCTGTCGGAGGTGACCCACAAGCGTCGTATTTCGGCCCTTGGCCCGGGCGGTCTGACTCGGGAGCGCGCGGGCTTTGAAGTGCGGGACGTACACCCGACCCACTACGGCCGGGTTTGCCCGATCGAAACCCCGGAAGGCCCGAACATCGGTCTGATCAACTCTCTGGCCACCTACGCTCGTGCCAACTCATACGGTTTCCTGGAAAGCCCGTACCGGAAAGTGGTCGACGGCGTGGTGACCGACGAGGTGGTCTACCTCTCCGCCATTGAAGAGAGCAACTACGTCATCGCGCAGGCCAGCGCGGCCACCGATGAGAACAAGCGTCTGACCGACGAACTGGTTACCGTTCGTCATCAGAACGAATTTACCGTGGCACCGCCAGAAGCCGTTAACTTCATGGATGTCTCGCCGCGTCAGGTGGTGTCCGTGGCGGCGTCGCTGATCCCGTTCCTGGAGCACGACGACGCCAACCGCGCCCTGATGGGGGCGAACATGCAGCGTCAGGCGGTGCCGACACTGAAGTCTCAGGTGCCGCTGGTAGGCACCGGTGTTGAACGGACGGTCGCGCAGGACTCCGGTGTCTGTGTGACCGCGCGCCGGGGTGGTGTGATCGAAAGCGTCGATGCGGCCCGGATTGTGGTGCGTGTCAACGACGCAGAAACCGAAGCGGGTGATGCGGGTGTGGATATCTATAACCTCACCAAGTACACCCGTTCGAACCAGAACACCTGCATCAACCAGCGCTCCATCGTGCGTCAGGGCGATGTGGTTGCCCGCGGCGACGTCCTGGCTGATGGTCCGTCCGTGGATCTTGGCGAACTGGCGCTGGGGCAGAACATGCGCATCGCGTTCATGCCCTGGAACGGTTACAACTTCGAGGACTCCATCCTGATCTCGGAGAAAGTCGTTCAGGAAGATCGCCTGACCACCATCCACATTCAGGAGCTGACCTGTGTCGCTCGGGATACCAAGCTGGGTAGCGAAGAAATTACCGCGGATATCCCGAACGTCGGTGAAAGCGCGCTGTCCAAACTGGATGAGTCCGGTATTGTCTACATCGGCGCGGAAGTGGGTCCGGGCGACATTCTGGTTGGTAAAGTCACGCCGAAAGGTGAGACCCAGCTGACGCCGGAAGAGAAACTGCTGCGGGCGATCTTCGGGGAGAAAGCCTCGGATGTTAAAGACACGTCTGCCCGTGTGCCGACTGGCACCCGTGGTACGGTCATTGACGTTCAGGTGTTCACCCGCGACGGTATTGAAAAGGATCAGCGCGCGCTTTCCATCGAGAAAGAGCAGCTGGACAAGTACCGTAAGGACCTGAAAGACGAGTACCGCATTGTCGAAGGCGCGACCTTCGAGCGGCTGATGAGCGCGCTCAAAGGTCAGGAGGTCATCAGCGGCCCGGGACTGAAAAAGGGCGCCAAGCTGGAAGAGGCCTATCTGGCCGAGCTGCCACGTCCGGACTGGTTCAAGCTGCGGATGAAGGACGAGTCCCTGAACGAGCTGCTTGAGAAGTCGGAGCAGAGCCTGGAAGAGCGCAAGAAAGAGCACGAAGCCCGCTTCGAGGACAAGAAGTCCAAGCTGCAGCAGGGCGACGATCTGGCGCCGGGCGTGCTCAAGATCGTCAAGGTCTACCTGGCGATCAAGCGCCGCATCCAGCCGGGTGACAAGATGGCCGGACGTCACGGTAACAAGGGTGTAATCTCTGCCGTGATGCCGATCGAGGACATGCCGTACGACGAAGAAGGCAATCCGGTCGATATCGTTCTGAACCCGCTGGGGGTACCGTCGCGTATGAACGTCGGTCAGGTACTGGAAACCCATTTGGGCGCGGCGGCCAAGGCGTTGGGCGACAAGATCAGCCGGATGCTGGACGAGCAGCGCAAGGTGGCCGAGCTGCGCAAGCTGCTGGACGAGATCTACAACCACTCGGACGAAGTGTCCAAGGTGGATCTGGATTCGCTCAGCGATCAGGAAATTCTGGATCTGTGCAACAACCTGCGCAACGGTGTTCCGATGGCGACACCGGTGTTTGATGGCGCCAAAGAAGCAGAGGTCAAGCGCATGCTGGAGCTTGCCGGTCTGGATACCACCGGGCAGATCAAGCTGTACGATGGCCGCACCGGCGAGGCGTTCGATCGCCCGGTGACCGTCGGCTACATGTACATCCTGAAGCTGAACCACCTGATCGATGACAAGATGCACGCTCGTTCCACCGGTTCCTACAGCCTGGTTACCCAGCAGCCGTTGGGTGGTAAGGCGCAGTTCGGTGGTCAGCGCTTCGGTGAGATGGAAGTGTGGGCCCTGGAGGCTTACGGTGCGGCGTATACGCTGCAGGAGATGCTTACCGTCAAGTCCGATGATGTCAACGGTCGGACCAAGATGTACAAGAACATCGTCGATGGCGACCATCGGATGGAGCCGGGCATGCCCGAATCCTTCAACGTTCTTGTCAAGGAAATCCGTTCGCTGGGTATCGACATCGAACTGGAATCCGACTGAGCCGAATTGTTTTTTGGCAGCGTGAGCGGGCACTGGGTGCCCGCCCGAGATTAACGCCATCCGGAGCTTTTACTGATGAAAGATTTGCTGAATCTTCTCAAGAGCCAGAATCAGAACAAGGAATTTGACGCGATCCGTATCGGACTGGCGTCGCCTGACATGATTCGTTCATGGTCTTATGGCGAAGTGAAGAAGCCCGAGACCATCAATTACCGTACCTTCAAGCCGGAGCGCGACGGTCTTTTCTGTGCCAAGATTTTCGGCCCGATCAAAGACTATGAGTGTCTGTGCGGTAAGTACAAGCGCCTCAAGCATCGCGGTGTGATCTGTGAGAAATGTGGTGTTGAGGTTGCCCTGGCGAGCGTACGTCGGGAGCGCATGGGCCACATCGAGCTGGCCAGCCCGGTCGCTCACATCTGGTTCCTGAAATCACTGCCGTCCCGCATCGGTCTGATGCTGGACATGACCCTGCGTGACATCGAACGGGTTCTGTATTTCGAATCGTTCATCGTCATCGATCCGGGCATGACGACCCTGGAGAAAGGCCAGCTGCTCAACGACGAGCAATATTACGAAGCGCTGGAAGAGTTCGGCGATGAGTTCGATGCCCGCATGGGCGCCGAAGCGATCAAGGAGCTGCTGGAAAGCATCGACCTGCAGGCCGAAGTGGACGCGCTGCGGGAAGAGATTCCTCAGACCAACTCCGAAACCAAGATCAAGAAGTACAGCAAGCGTCTGAAGATTCTGGAAGCTTTCCTGTACTCCGGTAACAAGCCGGGCGACATGGTGATGACCGTGCTGCCGGTTCTGCCGCCGGATCTGCGCCCGCTGGTTCCGCTGGACGGTGGCCGCTTTGCGACCTCCGACCTGAACGACCTGTATCGTCGGGTGATTAACCGGAACAACCGTCTGAAGCGCCTGCTTGAGCTGAATGCGCCGGACATCATCGTTCGCAACGAAAAGCGGATGCTGCAGGAAGCGGTCGACGCGCTGCTGGACAACGGTCGGCGTGGCCGCGCCATTACCGGCACCAACAAGCGTCCGCTCAAGTCCCTGGCCGACATGATCAAGGGTAAGCAGGGTCGTTTCCGTCAGAA
>JBPEXU010000372.1:0-9462 GCA_052031225.1 Marinobacter sp.
AATGAACTCAGGGTGGACTCGTAATGGTGCAAGGACTCGTACTGGTGACACAGATAGGACTGGTGGCGCTGCTGTTGCTGCTCGCGTTCAGGATGCACCGGCTGACCCAAACCGAACCGCTGACGCCGGGCTGTGATGCAGCGCCGGTTTCCGGTGTAGCGTCGGCAGGCGGTCATCGCCAGCAACGGGTAACCGCCATCCGCGGTGAAAACGCCTCACTCAGCCGACAAAGCCGGACCGAGCTGTTCACCCAGATCCACATCCTGGCCGGACTTCAGGATCGGGATTGCCGGGACAAAGGACTGAACCTTGGCGATGCGCCCCAGGCGGTCAAAGCCTACGCGGCGGCCTGGCTTTACGGCGCCGGATGCGCGCTGTGCGACAAGAGCCAGCGCCACTCAGACGGGCTTGCCGATCTGGTGGCTCAGCTTGCCAGCCGTAAAACAGGCCTTCGAGGCACCGATGCGACGGCCGCGATCGCCCGGCTAACGTCGTGCAGTGTGCTGCTGGCCTGTTTCCGCGCCGGCCTCGAAGGCGCCGAGCACTGGCGGGAACACCACTTTGTGCCCCGCGACCACAGCCTTTACGACGTCGTCACCAACAACGCCTTTATTTAACCGGCGTCTCGCCCCGGGCGTTCTCGAGAGTCCAGTTGGTCCCGAGGTTGATGGTATCGGCTTGGTCGGGCTTCTCCGCCGGGGCGCCGGAAATGGCCGGCCGGGTCAGGCCACCGTCTTCGGCATTCTGCATGGAATCCACATCCACGGACCGAACCACGTAAACCTTGCCGTCCGACACTACTCTTGCCCGGTGCGTCAGCCCGAACACAAACCGGCAGTAATCGAGTTTGAGCTGAACCAGATCCTGCTCCGCTTTGCGGATTTTCCGGACCAGGACTTTCTGAACGCTGTCACCGTAATCCATTACTCATTCCCTGTGGTTAAATCATCCGCATTCTACACCATCCCCGCGCCGGCGCATGCCCTGTTCACTGGGCCTTAAACACCAGCTTGTGCGGGGAGCCGGCAATCGGGGTTTGCCCGCTCTGCAACGCCAGCCGCCAGGTCATGGGCTCGCCGGTGGTGCAGAACGGCGCCGTAAACCGGGCTTGCCACAGGCCATCTCCGCTCTGTTTCAGAGGCACCGGATATTCCCCCATGTACATGGACTCCCCCTCGAGAACCGCCAGAAACCGGCTCGGCGCCTCGGGGGCGGCCACGGTCAGTTGGAACTCGGTGCCCTGATCGCCCGCCCCTTCGGGGGTCAGCCGCACCCGCCACCGGCCTTTGGCCGTTGTCCACTCACAATCCCCCGCGAGCAGGTCGCAAACCCCGGCATCCTGCGCCGCCGTGGCCTGTCCCGGCGACTGCGAATTCAACCATTGCGGCAGAAACACCAGGGTGGCCAGCACGCCAATAATCAATCCTGCAACGATCAATGCCCGTATCATCGCTCACCTCATGATGACTGAGCGCGCATTATGGAGCCTCCCGCCAATAAGGCAAAGGTTTCGGATCCTGTGCGGTCGTGAGAAAATACCGCGCCTTACCTTGGACCCACTTTCAACGACAGGACACGCCCGTGCAATCGGACATTTCCGTCAGGCATGTGAACAAGATCTACAAGGATGGCTTTCAGGCGCTCAAGGACGTCAACCTTGAGATCCAGCGAGGCGAGATTTTTGCCCTCCTCGGCCCGAACGGCGCCGGCAAAACCACCCTCATCAGCATCATCTGCGGCATCGTCAACCTCAGTTCCGGTGAGGTCCGGGCCGCCGGGTACGACATCCGCAAAGACTACCGGAAAGCCCGCGAAACCATCGGGCTGGTGCCCCAGGAACTGAGCACCGATTCGTTTGAGACGGTCTGGGACGCGGTGTCGTTCAGTCGCGGCCTGTTCGGTAAGGCGCCCAATCCAGGCCACATCGAAAAGATCCTCAAAGATCTGTCGCTCTGGGACAAGCGCAACAACCGCATCATGTCCTTGTCCGGGGGCATGAAACGCCGGGTGATGATCGCCAAGGCGCTGTCCCACGAGCCGCGTATCCTGTTCCTCGATGAGCCCACCGCCGGTGTCGACGTGGAACTGCGCCGGGATATGTGGGAGATGGTGCGTAAACTCCGGGACAACGGCGTCACCATCATCCTCACCACCCACTACATCGAAGAAGCCGAGGAAATGGCGGATCGCATCGGCGTGATCCGGCAGGGCGAGATTATCCTGGTCGAAGACAAGGTCCAGCTGATGACCAAACTCGGCAAGAAAGAGTTGCGCCTGCAGCTCCAACACAAGATGGATCAGCTGCCGGGCGAACTGACGCTGGAGCCGATTGAGCTGTCATCCGATGGCTGGGAGCTGATCTACACCTTCGATTCCCAGCAGGAACAGGCCGGTGTTGCCCGCCTGCTCCGGACGCTTGGCGATCTGGGCATCGAATACCGCGATCTCCAGACCCGCGAGAGTTCCCTGGAAGAGATTTTTGTCGGATTGGTCCACGACTGATCCGGCCTGATGGAGAACGGCATGAACCTTTACGGTATCCGCGCAATCTACAAGTTCGAAATGGCCCGCATGAAGCGCACGGTCATGCAGAGCGTGCTGTCCCCGGTGATATCCACCTGTCTGTATTTCGTGGTGTTCGGCTCCGCTATCGGCAGCCGGATGGGGGAAATCGACGGCATCAGCTACGGTGCCTACATCATTCCCGGGCTGGTGATGCTGTCGCTGCTGATGCAGAGCATCTCCAACGCCTCATTCGGCATCTACATGCCACGGTTTTCCGGCACCATTTACGAAGTGCTCTCGGCACCGGTGTCCTACGTGGAGGTGGTGATCGGCTATGTCGGCGCCGCAGCGTCGAAATCGGTGATACTCGGGCTGATCATCCTGGCCACCGCCCGGCTGTTCGTGGACTACTCGGTGCTCCACCCGTTCTGGATGTTCACCTTCCTGGTGCTGACCGCCATTACCTTCAGTCTGTTTGGCTTCATCATCGGCATCTGGGCGGACGGTTTCGAAAAACTTCAGATCGTGCCGATGATGATCGTTACCCCGCTGGTCTTCCTCGGCGGCACCTTCTATTCCATCGACATGCTGCCGGACATCTGGCAGACCATCAGCCTCTTCAACCCGGTGGTGTATCTGATCAGCGGCTTCCGCTGGGCGTTCTATGGCGTGTCGGACGTGCACGTGGGCATCAGCGTGGGCATGACCCTGGTGTTCCTGATCCTGTGCATGACCGCCGTGTGGTGGATTTTTAAAACCGGCTACCGGCTGCGCTCATGAACCTTGCCATCCTGCGCCGTTGTGTCGTGTGGCTGGGCCCGCTGATCGCCGGCTGCAGCACCCCGCTTGCGGCGCCACAGCCAACCCTGCCGCAAATCAATGCGTGCTTTGTCACCGACGACGGACAGGTGCCGGTGGTGCTGGAACTGGCCCGGGAACCGGAACAGCGCAAAGTCGGGCTGATGGAAAGAACGCAGCTTGCCGAACAGCATGGCATGTTGTTCGAGTACCAGGCGCCACGGCGGGCCGATCAGGGCTTTTGGATGTACCGGACCCGCATCCCGCTCGATGTGGCGTATCTCAGCGAGGACGGCGTGATCGGCACCATCCGCCAGATGACGCCCTGCTCGTCCAGCATACCCGCCAACTGCCCGACCTGGCCCGCCGGCGTGCCCCATTGGCACGTGGTGGAAATGAACGCCGGATTCTTTGACCGCCACGGCATTACCACCGGCGACCGGCTGGCCTTATCCGCGGCCGATTGCCGGGAGGGTTAACGGTCCTTCCACTCGGGCTGACGTTTGTCCAGAAACGCACAGATGCCTTCCTGGGCATCGTCGGCGCCAAGGTTCTCCGCCATCACCGTCGCGGTGTAGTCGTAGGCGTCGGCCAGCGGCATTTCCAGTTGCCGGTAAAACGCTTCCTTGCCGATTTTGAGGGTATGGCCGGATTTGTCGGCGATGGTTCGCGCCATCCGGTACACCGTCTCGTCCAGCACCTGCTCGTCCACCACCTTGTTCACCAACCCGATCTGCTCGGCCCGCGACGCACTGATCAGCTCGCCGGTGAGCAGCATTTCCATCGCGTGCTTACGTGAGACATTGCGCGACAACGCCACCATCGGCGTGGAACAGAACAACCCGATATTCACCCCGGGCGTGGCAAAACGCGCCGTGTCCGCCGCCACCGCCAGATCACAGGACGCCACCAGCTGGCACCCCGCCGCCGTGGCAACGCCCGCCACCCGGGCAATCACCGGCTTGGGCAGATGCACCACCTGCTGCATCACCTCGCTGCATTTGCGGAACAGCGCCAGTTGCGCGGCCTGGTTGCCAAACTGGGCCCGGATTTCGCGCAGATCATGCCCGGCACAGAACACCCGCCCCTGGGCGGCCAACACCACCACCCGACTCTCCGGGTCGCCCGCCACGTCGGCCAGCGCCTCACCCAGCGCTTGCAGCATCGCCATCGACAGACTGTTGCGCCGCTCCGGCTGATTCAGTGTCAACGTGGTAATGCCGTTTTCGGTGTACCGATGCACCAGGGAATCCGTATCCGCGCTCATATCTCCCCCTTCCCAGGCCGTTGGCCCATTACTTATTCGTCCAGAAACGGCCAGTATTGCCCACAGGCTTCATCGTGTCGAAGCGACTTTTGTAGGATGCTTACGAGGGCCCAAGCCCCATCACTTGCCGAAAACGGATCAAGTTCGGAGGCCCGAAGGTGTTTCGCCAGAGGACGTACTGAGGCGTTGGCTCGCTATCCGTGAACCCCGAGATTCAGAGGTAACCGACCGCATGCCAATTTTGGCGACTTGCTGGACGATATAGGACACCCCCGCATTGCCGGAGCTTGGCCGAGGGACAAGACCCATAGAGGAAGAGCATGTCTGCGCTTCGTTCAACGCCGTGTAAACGTACGTTCAGTCCGGAATGTAGATCGATCACATTACCATGGGATCATCAATTACAAGCTGTTTTACGTCACAGCGCCGATCTACCAATGATGTGCTGTGGCTATATACCTGAAGGTATAGCTGTTCAGAACAAGCTAGGTGGGCTATTTAACGAAAAATGGTGCCCGGAGCCGGAATCGAACCGGCACGGCCTTGCGGCCGAGAGATTTTAAGTCTCTTGTGTCTACCAATTTCACCATCCGGGCAGTATCGGAGGGAAGTTGCGGCAGGATTGTATAAGGCCCTGTCCGCTAACGCAATTCCGGCGGGCGCTGGTCACTGGGGCTTAACCGCCCTGCCCTTGTAGATGTAACCCGCGATTTTCGGGGCTTTGGGGAGGTACAGGTTTTCCAGCTCTTTGATCTCGAAGCCGGCGTCTTTGATCAGGTCGGCGATGTGGCGGTTGAGGTGGCAGCCGCCGGCGAACTTTTTCCAGGTGGGGGTCAGGCGGTGTTGCCATTTACGCACGCTGAGGTCGTGGGACTCGCCATGTTCCAGAAAGATCAGTTCGCCGCCGGGGCGCAGTACCCGTTTCATTTGTTGCAGGGCGGTACGCCAGTCCGGGATGGTGCAGAGCGTGAAGGTGAGCAGGACGGTGTCGACGCTCTCATCGTCCAGCGGGATGCGCTCGCCCGGCAAGTCCAGCCATTCGACCTCGACCGGTGAGCGGCGCAGGTTGGGCTGGGCTTTTCGGCGCATGCCTTCGGACGGTTCCAGGCCGTATACCCGGTCAACGCGGCTGGCATCGTAGAACGGCAGGTTGATCGCCGAGCCCATGCCGACCTCCAGCACCGTGCCCCTGGCCTGTGGCACCACCTGACTGCGCAGCTTCATGATCTGGCCCATTGAGCAGGCTTTATCAATCACGTGCGGGAGGATACGATCTGCGTAGAAACTCATCGGCTTACCCTGGGTGAAAATGGATTTATATCAAGGGGTGCGACAATCTGACCTATCGGTGCCTGCGACAAGTTTAGTAGCATGGCAACCATCTGCCGGTAATAACAACATAACAATATGAGCTAAGGCAGCGGCTAGGGGTGTGCGCCGCTGGGCGCATGCGTTGTGATGTGGTGTTACCGGAGGTTCCTATGGAACTTGATCCTCTCATGCTATCGCGAATCCAGTTCGCGTTTGTGGTGTCATTTCACGCCATTTTTCCGGTGTTTACCATCGGCCTTGCCTCCTACATTGCGGTGCTTGAGGGCCTGGCCTTCAAGACCGGCAATCCGCTGTGGGTGAAATTGTCGGCGTTCTGGACCAAGGTCTTCGCCGTTGTGTTCGGTATGGGCGTGGTGTCCGGCATTGTGATGTCGTTCCAGTTTGGCACCAACTGGAGCAACTTTGCCCAGGCGTCCGCCAATTTCCTCGGCCCGATCCTGAGTTATGAGGTGATCACGGCGTTCTTTCTGGAGGCGGCGTTTCTGGGGGTGCTGCTGTTTGGGCGCGACAAGGTGCCGCCCGGTGTGCATCTGTTTGCGGCGATTATGGTGGCGCTGGGCACCTTCATTTCGTCGTTTTGGATTCTGGCGGCCAACAGCTGGATGCAAACCCCGGCCGGGGTGGAACTGCGCGATGGCGTGTTCCACGTAACCTCCTGGGCAGAGGCCATTTTCAATCCGTCCTTCCCCTACCGCTTCCTGCACATGGCGCTGGCGTCATTCCTGACCGGCGGCTTTGTGGTCGCCGGCGTCAGCGCCTGGTACCTGCTTCGGGGCCGGGAGGTGGAGGCCAACCGCAAGGCGCTGTCGATGTGTCTGTGGTTGCTGCTGCTCATCGCCCCGGCGCAGGCGGTGGTTGGTGACTTTCACGGCCTGAACACCCTGGAGCACCAGCCGGTAAAAGTGGCCGCCATGGAGGGCAACTGGGAAACCTCCCGCTATGTCCCGCTGCTGCTGTTCGCGATTCCGGATCAGGAGGCGCAGACCAATCGTTTTGAAATCGGCATTCCCAGCCTTGCCAGTTTCATTCTCACCCACGAGTGGGACGGCGAGGTGCCCGGCATTGCCGAGGTGCCGGTCGAGGAACAGCCGCCGGTGGCCTTGGTGTTCTGGTCGTTCCGGGTGATGGTCGGTCTCGGCGTGTTGATGATTTTGTTCGCCGTCACCGGTTTGGTGCTTCGCAAGGGCGGGCGTTACTGGCGCACACGCTGGTTCCTCCAGGGGCTGCGGTTCATGAGCCTGGCACCGTTTCTGGCGGTGCTGACCGGCTGGTTCGTGACCGAAACCGGCCGCGCGCCCTGGCTGGTGTACGGCATGATGACCCAGGCGGAGTCGGTAACGCCCTCGCTGACCGGCGGCATGGCGCTGTTTACGCTGATTGGCTATATCGTGGTCTATGCGCTGGTGTTCAGTGCCGGTCTCTACTACCTGATGCGGGTGCTTTATGTGGGGCTGGAAGACGCCGGAGACGGCCTGGAGCACGAGTCCGAACGGCCGTCGCGGCCCTTGTCCGCGGCTCACGTACCCTTTGAGATCCGGGACGACAACGGCCCGGCGCAACCCGCGCAACAGGGAGGCCATTGACCATGGAAACCTTTGATCTGGCGCTGATCTGGGCGTTTATTATTGGCTTTGGCGTGATCATGTACGTGCTGATGGACGGCTTCGATCTGGGCGTGGGCATTCTGTTCCCGTTCGTGGCCACCGACGAGGACCGGGATGTGATGATGAATTCGGTCGCGCCGGTCTGGGACGGCAACGAAACCTGGCTGGTGCTCGGCGGCGCCGGTCTTCTGGCGGCGTTTCCGATGGTCTATTCCATCCTGCTGCCGGCGCTGTACATCGGTGTTTTTCTGCTGCTTGCGGGGCTGATATTCCGGGGCGTGGCGTTTGAGTTCCGGTTTAAGGCCCGTACCTCCCGCTATCTGTGGAACTGGGCCTTTGCCGGTGGCTCGACGGTGGCGGCGTTTGCCCAGGGCGCGGTGGTGGGCGCCTACATTCAGGGTTTCGAGACCGCCAACGGTGTCTACGTCGGCGGCGCGCTGGACTGGCTGACACCATTCACCGTGCTGACCGGCCTCGGTATGCTGGCCGGCTACGCCCTGCTCGGCGCCACCTGGCTGATCCTGAAAACCGAGGGGGCGCTGCAGGACTGGGCCTACCGCATCACCCTGCCCCTGCTGGCTGCGGTGCTGGTGGTGTTCGGCATCATCAGTGTCTGGACGCCGTTTGTCGACGACATGGTGCGTGAGCGCTGGTTCTCCAACCTCAGTGTGATCTGGATTCTGCCGGTGCTCACGCTGTTGTGCGCCGCCCAGATCTTCCGCGCCGTCCGCCGGCGCTTTGAGGCCATGCCGTTTCTGGCGACCATGGGCCTGTTTATCACCACTTACCTCGGGCTCATCGCCAGTCGCTGGCCGTATGTGGTGCCGCCGGAATACACCCTGTGGGACGCGGCATCAGCCTACAACTCGCAGTTGTTCCTGTTGTTGGGGCTGCTGTTTGTGATTCCGATCGTGCTGACCTACACCGCCTGGACCTACTGGGTGTTTCGCGGCAAGGTCCGCGCTGGCGAGGGTTACCACTAAGTGGCGGGACACACCCCGCGGGATGTCCGGCGCTGGCTTTCTGAGTTGGCTGCCGACAGCCGCCGCTACGTGCTGGCCACGGTGGTGTGCGGGGTGCTGTCGGCCATCGCAACCATCGCCCAGATGGCGCTGCTGGCCTGGCTTGTGCACCGGGGCGTTGTCGACCAAGCCCCGGCGACTGCCCTGACAACCGGCTTTTTCTGGCTGATCCTCTGCCTGGGGCTGCGCGCCGTGCTGCAGGGATTGCAGTCCCAGTTTGCCGCCCGGGCCAGCGAGCGGGTGCGCCGCCAGGTCCGGGCGCAGCTCAGCCGGCATTGGCAGGCCGTAGGCCCGGTAACCGTGTCATCGACCTCTGCGGGCAGCCTGGCTCGAGAGTGGATCGACCACGTGGAAGCCTTGCACGGCTATTTTGCCCGATTCCTGCCGCAGAAGATGCTGTCGGTGATCGTGCCGTTGCTCATTTTAGCGGTGGTGTTCGCACTGGATTGGCTGGCCGGCGTGTTTCTGTTGATTTCGGCACCCCTGATCCCCCTATTCATGGCGCTGGTGGGCATGGGTGCGGAAAAGCTCAACCGCGAGCACTTCGAAACCATCAGCCGGTTGTCCGGACAGTTTCTGGACAAGGTTCGGGGGCTGACCACGTTACAGCTGTTTCAGCAGACCGAACCGGCGGCCCAGCGGCTTGCCGAGCGCTCAGATTGCTACCGCACCGTTACCATGAAAACCCTGAAAGTGGCGTTCCTGTCGTCGGCGGTTCTGGAGTTCTTTTCCTCGGTGGCGATCGCGGTTGTCGCCATGTACATCGGCTTTGGCTTGCTGGGCTACCTGGATTTTGGCCCGGCCCCGGCGCTGACGCTGTTTTCCGGGTTGCTGATCCTGCTGCTGGCACCGGAATTCTTCCAGCCGTTACGCACCCTCTCCCAGCATTACCACGACCGCGCCGCCGCACTGGGCGCGGGCACTGAACTGCTTC
>JBPEXU010000373.1:0-3870 GCA_052031225.1 Marinobacter sp.
AAGCGTTGGTGGCCTGGGTTCAGGGCTTTCTGGAGGGCATGGCCATGGCCGCCGGGTCGTCTCTGGGGCAGGCGCCCGAGGAAATCCGTGAGCTGATCGAGGATCTGGTGGCCATCAGCCAGTTGTCCGAAGACGAGGAAACCGGTGAGGAAAGCGAGCATCAGTTGCTGGAGATTACCGAGTACGTCCGACTCGGCGCGCTGACGGTGTTTACCGAGTTCAATGCGCCGGAAGCGCCGGCTCAGACGTCGCCAACCCTCCATTGAGCCAGTCCCAGATACCGGGAGACGCTATGTCATCGATGATACCCATCAAGGAATTTGCCGACCGTCGGCGCCGGCTGATGGAACGAATGGCGCCGGACAGCATTGCCATTTTGCCCGCGGCCCCGGAACGGGTGCGCAACCGCGATGTGCTGCACCCGTTCCGTCAGGACAGCGATTTCCAGTACCTGACCGGCTTCGGCGAACCGGAGGCGGTGCTGGCGCTGATTCCGGGCCGGGAGCATGGCGAGGCGGTGCTGTTCTGTAAGGAGCGCGATCCGGAGAAAGAACTCTGGGACGGTTACCTGTGTGGTCCGGATGGCGCCATTGAGCGGTTTGGCCTGGACGACGCCTTCCCGATTTCCGACATCGACGACATCCTGCCCGGCATGATCGAGGGCCGAAGCCGGATCTACTACCCGCTGGGCAAGGACCAGAATTTCGACCACCGGGTGATGGAGTGGGTCAAGGTGTTGCGCAGCAAAGTGCGCACCGGTGCCCATCCCCCCGGTGAGTTTGTGGCCCTGGAACACCTGCTGCACGATTTGCGGCTGTACAAGAGCGCCGCCGAAATCAAAGTCATGGCCAAGGCCGGCAAGATCAGCGCCCAGGCGCACATCAACGCCATGAAACGGGCCCGCCAGGGCGGCTACGAGTACAACCTGGAAGCCGCGCTGATCCACACCTTCATGGAGCACGGCGCCCGCGCCACCGCCTATCCGTCCATCGTTGGCGCCGGCGCCAATGGCTGCATCCTGCACTACATCGAGAACCGCGCCCCGCTTCGGGACGGTGATCTGGTGTTGATCGACGCCGGCTGTGAACTGGAATGCTACGCCTCCGACATCACCCGCACCTTCCCGGTCAACGGCCGGTTCAGCCCCGAACAGCGGGCACTGTATGAGGTGGTGCTGGCGGCGCAGTACGCCGCGATTGAGGCGGTGCGTCCGGGCAACCACTGGAATCAACCGCACGAGGCGGCCCTGAAGGTGCTGACCGAAGGCCTGCTCGAACTCGGGCTGATCACCGGCAGCCTGGACGATGCCCTGGCGAACGAAGCCTACAAGCCTTTCTTCATGCACCGCACCGGCCACTGGCTGGGGCTGGACGTGCACGATGTTGGCGACTACAAGGTGGGAGACGCCTGGCGTCAGCTGGAACCGGGGATGGCGCTGACCGTGGAGCCGGGCCTGTACATTGCCCCGGACAACGACGCGGTGGATGCCAAGTGGCGTGGCATCGGCATCCGGATCGAAGACGATGTGGTGGTCACCCGGGATGGCTGTCGGGTACTGACCGACGACGCCCCCAAGACCATCGCCGACATCGAAGCACTTATGGCGGACTGATCGGTGACTGAGACCCAAACCGACGTAATCATCGCCGGCGGCGGCCTGGCCGGCGCCACCCTGGCGCTGGCGCTGGCCCGGCTGGTGCCGGAGCTGCGGGTGACCGTGGTGGAGAGCTATCCACTGGCACCGGACGCCGCGCCGGCGGATTACCAGCCCAGCTACGACGCCCGCGCCACGGCGCTGGCCTGGGGCTCCCGGCTGATCTTCGAGGAGCTGGGGCTGTGGCCGGTGCTGGCGCAACACGCCACCCCGATCCGCCACATCCATGTCTCCGACCGGGGCCGGTTCGGCGCGACCCGTCTGCACGCCGCCGACCACCGTCAGGATGCCCTGGGGTATGTCGCCGACAACCGCTGGATGGGGCTATCGCTCATGCGGGCCCTGGTGGAGACGCCGGTGCAGTGGCGGGCGCCGGCCGAGGTGCTGGGGATGACGCCCAGCGAGCGGGGCGTCACCGTCCAGATCCGGGCGCAGGGTGCTGAGACCACGCTGACCGGCCGCTGCCTGGTGGTGGCCGATGGCGGACGCTCCGGGCTTCGGGAAACGCTGGGCTTTGTCGCCCGCACCGAACACTACGGCCAGCACGCCCTGATCGCCAACGTCTCCACCAGCGAGTGCCACCGTTTCACCGCCTTTGAACGGTTTACCGACGCCGGCCCCATGGCCCTGCTGCCCCAGGGTTCCCCGACCCGGGCCGGGCACCAGAGTGCCCTGGTGTGGACCCTGGCCGATGCCGCCCTGGAGGAGGTGCTGGCGCTGTCGGATGAAGACAAGTGCCGCCGGTTGCAGGCGCGTTTTGGCTGGCGGCTCGGGCGCTTTACCCGCATCGGCCAGTGCCACCACTACCCTTTGACCCTGACCACCGTGGATGCACCGGTCCGGCCCGGCGTGGCGCTGGTTGGTAACGCCGCCCACGCGCTGCACCCGGTGGCCGGTCAGGGCTTCAATCTGGCGCTGCGCGGCCTGATGACCCTGGTTGAGCAGTTCCGTCACGCGGTTGACCGGGACCAACCGATTGGCAGTCTCGCGGTGCTGGGGGAATACCAGCGCCGGCACCGCCGGGACTGGCAGCAGACCGTGCAGTTCTCCGACTCCCTGATCCGCGTGTTCGGGGCGGCGCCCGCGCCCCTCGCGGTGGCCCGGGACGCCGGCCTGGTGGGGTTGGATCTGGTGCCTGCCGCCAAGCGCTGGTTTGCCCGCAGGGCCATGGGCGTGGGCGGGCGCAAACCGCTGGTGGAAGCCTCATCATCGTTTGTCAGGGAGCCTACCGACCATGACGCGTGACCAAACCCGTTCTTCATTTGATGTGGTGGTCGTCGGCGGCGGTATGGTCGGCTCCGCCCTGGCCCTGGGGCTGTCGCAGCAAGGCTGGCAAGTGGCGCTGGTGGAAGGCGAGCGTCGGGAGGCACTGACGGCCAGCCTCCCCGAAGCGGACAAGGTGGAGGATTTTGAGCCCCGGGTCAGCGCGATTTCGTTGGCCAGTCAGCGCCTGCTTGAGCGACTGGGCGCCTGGGGCGAGGTGCGCGCCAGCCGGCACTGTGGCTATCGCGAGATGACGGTCTGGGACGGCGACGGTACCGGCCGTATCCATTTCGACGCGGCGGAACTGCACACCAGCGCGCTGGGCACCATCGTCGAGAATCGAAGCATTGTGCGGGCCTTGTTCCAGCAAATCCAGGCCAGCGGTGTCGCGCTGTTTGACGGTGTCCGGGTCCAGCGCTGGTCCCGGAACGACGGCGTGGAACTGGCGGACGGTCGCCGGCTGCCGGCGACCTTGGTGATCGGTGCCGACGGTGCCCGGTCGCGGCTGCGGCAGTGGGCCGGCCTGCCCACCCGGGAATGGGATTACGATCAACAGGCCATCGTCTGTACCGTACGCACCGCGCACAGCCATGGTTTCACCGCCTGGCAGCGGTTTGCCCCCACTGGCCCGCTGGCGTTCCTGCCGTTGCTGAACGAGGCCGGCGACGATCATTTCTGCTCCATTGTCTGGTCCCAGGACACCGACGAGGCCCGGCGGCTGATGGCCTTGACCGACGATGCCTTCCGGCAGGCGCTGGAAGCCGCCATCGAACAACAGCTGGGCGCCGTTGTCGAGGTGTCCCGGCGCTTTGCCTTTCCGCTGCGTCAGCGTCACGCCAAGGACTATGTCGCCGATGGCCTGGCCCTGGTGGGCGACGCCGCGCACACCATTCACCCGCTGGCGGGCCAGGGCGCCAACCTCGGCTACGGCGATGTGCGGGTGCTGCTGGAGG
>JBPEXU010000374.1:0-1808 GCA_052031225.1 Marinobacter sp.
CTTATCACGAATCCGACCGGCCCCGATGATCGCCACCTGTGGCGGCGTCACCACCGGATTGGCGTACTGCCCGGTCATGGTGCCAAAGTTCGACAAGGTGATGGTCGCGCCCTGCATTTCCTGCGGCGGAATCTTGCGGGTAGCCACCGCCTCCCGGAGCTTCTCCAGGCCCTGGCGCAAATCCTTCTGGCTCCGGTGCGTGATGTCCCGAAGTACCGGCACGAACAACCCTTCGGGGGTGTCCACCGCGATACCAACGTGCACCTCATCCAGCAGGCGTCGGCTCAGATTGTCGCCATCGAACCAGCAGTTCAGTGCCGGTGACACCTCGCAGGCGGCGCCGATGGCCTGAACCAGGCGCATGGTGATGTCCGTACCGGGTTGCCAGGCACTGATGTCGACGTCCTCGAAGATCGACACCGGCACCACCTGGGCGTGGGACAAGGCCATATTTTTCGCCATGGTTCTTCGAGTGCCCCTCAAGGGCTCGGCGTCACCCAGCCGCTTCTGGTGGCTGGCCTGCCGGTGCACGTCGTCGTTGGTGATCAACCCGCCCGGTCCGCTGCCTTTGATCTGCTCCAGGCTCACCCCCAGGCGCTCGGCCAGCGCCCGGACCCCCGGTGTCGCCCGGTTGGCCCGCGCCCGTTTGCTCGACGCCGCCGCACCGATGATGAACTGATCCTGTTCCGACGCGCCGGCCTTCGACGCCCCGGAGGATTTCAGCTCGCCGACCACGGTACCGCTGTCCGGCTCGTCGCCCTCGAACGCCAGTAATGGCTCGCCGGTGTGGATGATGTCGCCGGGTTCACCAAACAGTTTGGCAATGGTGCCGGCTTCGGGCGAAGGCACTTCGACGATGGCTTTGGCGGTCTCGACGCTGACCAGCACCTGATCCACCTCAACGGAGTCTCCCACCTTGACGTGCCACTCGACGATTTCCGCCTCCGGCAACCCTTCTCCGAGATCCGGTAGCCTGAAGTTTTTCATAACGCAATCACCTGTTCGACGGCCTCAACAATATCCTCGACCTGCGGCAGATACGCCTGTTCGTTTCGGTAATAGGGCATAACGGTGTCGTAGCCGGTGACCCGGACTACCGGCGCCTGAAGATCCAGAAACGCCCCCTCGGCAATGGAGGCCGCCACTTCGGCCCCGACACCGCCGTTGCGGCAGGCTTCGTGTACAATCACCGCCCGCCCGGTTTTTGCGACCGAACACAACAGGGTTTCCCGGTCGAGCGGACTGACGGTTGCCACGTCAATGACTTCGCAGCGAACGCCCTGCTCCGCCAGTTTGTCCGCCGCCTGCAGACTCTCCATCACGCACGCCCCCCAGGTGATCAGGGTGACATCGTCGCCTTCGCGCAGGGTAAAGCAGGTGTCCAGTGGCAACGCATCGCCGTTGTTTTCCACCCGCTGGGTAACCGCCCGGTAGATCCGCTTGGGCTCCAGGAAAAGCACCGGATCGGGGTTGCGGATGGCGGCCAGCAGCAAACCGTAGGCGCGCTGGGGCGAGCTGGGAATCACCACGCGAAGGCCGGGAATGTGCGCAAACAGGGCTTCGGTGCTTTCGGAGTGATGTTCCGGTGCGTGGATACCGCCACCAAACGGCGCCCGGTACACCAGCGGGCAATGCAGCCGGCCTCGGGTGCGGTTCCGCATTCGGGCCGCGTGGCTGACGATCTGCTCCATGCCGGCGTAGATGAAGCCCATAAACTGGAACTCGGCCACCGGTTTCAGGCCCTGGGTCGCCATCCCCACCGCCGTGCCGGCGATCAGGTTCTCCGCCAGCGGTGTGTCCATTACCCG
>JBPEXU010000375.1:0-5235 GCA_052031225.1 Marinobacter sp.
GACCGGCGCCGGTCGGGCGTGACCGATCGTTTGCGATCCGCCCCGCCCCTTGTTTTCAGCCCTTCCTCGCCGCCGTTTTGGCCACGACTCTCTGCCGTGGTCAGACACTGTGAATCAGGAAGAACCAGCTGGCGACGGCAAGCTGGCAGAGCAGAACCACGCTGGTCAGCCAGAGTCGGAGCCGGCGATACCAGAGCGGCCAGTACAGTCGCATCCAGCGGGCATCGACCAGATACAGCGCCAGGAAGGCCAGGCTGAACAACACCGCCTGGCCGGCGGTTGGCAGCAGCAGGCCGACCCCGGCGGCGACGAAAAACACCTGGCTCAGCAGCATGGTGACCAGCGGCGACAACGGGTAGCTGCAATTGTCGAGCTGCATCGACACCGGCCAGTACACGCCCGCCATGAAGGCCAGGATGCCGGCGCTGTACAGGTAGAAATAGGCGAGAATGGCGACCCCGTTGCCGGGCAGAACCAGCAAGCCGATCGGGCCGGCCAGGAACGGGATCAGGCCGGCCAGGCCGACCAGCACCGCCAGACGGGCGACTGAAATCATGGTCGCTGCCTCTGAACCCGAATCCGCATTGGCGCCACCTCGTCCGCTGCCATGCCCACCATCTCGTGGTATGCCGACGGGTGCACCACCTGAGTTTCACGCACATCCAGGCCGCTGAGGGTATCCTGAATCTGCCAGGCACTCCGGAACAGGCGGGTTCGGCCATTGGCCTCCGACAGCAGCACCATACGGTCGCCCAGCTTCAGGCGTGCCATGTACTGCTGACCTTCCAGCGACAGGATTTCCAGCAAGTCGATGGTCAGGGCTTCGGTGGTTCTGAGATCGTCCAGGGTCACTCTCACGACGGCACTCACTCCAGCGCTCAGGTGCGGGGGTTATTCCCTTATCTACGACCCGAACGGCGCAGAGGATCAGTGCGCGAGGGCGTGGCAGACCTGATGCTGCGGGCACTGAACCAAGTGATCATTGACCATCCCGGTGGCCTGCATAAAGGCGTAAACGATGGTCGGACCCACGAAGCTGAAACCGGCCTGTTTCAGCGCCCGGGACATGGCTTCCGACTCGCGCGTGGCGGCCGGCACCTCGCTCATGGACCGCCAGCGGTTCTGAATCGGCCGGTGCTCGACAAAGCGCCAGAGAAAGTCGCTGAAGCGCTCGCCCCGGTCCCGGATGGCCAGATAGGCGCGGGCATTGCGGATGATGGACTGCACCTTGAGCCGGTTGCGCACGATGCCCGGGTTGGCCAGCAGCTGATCGATTTTGGCGTCGTCGTAGCGGGCGATGCGTTCCGGGTCAAAACCGTCGTAGGCGTCCCGGTAGCTGTCCTGCTTGCGCAGAATGGTGATCCAGCTTAGACCGGCCTGCTGGCCGTCCAGGCACAGCTTCTCGAACAGCGCCAGGTCATCGTATTCGGGCCGGCCCCAGACGGTGTCGTGGTAGTGGACGTACAGCGGATCGTCTCCGCACCAGGGACAGCGTTGCGGATCGGACATGAGGTCAGCCTCCAGGATAGTCGGGGTTTGCGGCGATGGTGCGTTGCAGCAGCGGCTCCCAGGTGGTTTCCAGGGGCTCTGCCGGGTGTAGCGTCAGGGCGTCGTCCGGGGGCGCCAGCAGCTGGATCGCGGGCCAGTCGGCGACCCGCGGCGCCGGGTCGTTGCGGTACACCAGGCTGACCACAAAGCCTTCGCATTCGTAGCTGCTGGCCCGCCACGCCGGGTCCGGCTGATCGCCGCAGAGATCAAAGCCCGGGCGCACCTCCAGGGTCTGCAGATTGTTGGCGATGCCGCGCCCGGTGGCCTTGAGCCAGGCCTCTTTCAGGGTCCAGACAATCAGAAACTCGTTGCTGTCGTCGCGTGCCAACAGCCAGTCCTGCTCCACCGGGGTGAACCAGCGCCGGACCACTTTCTGCCATTGCGGGTGGCGTCGGCGGGGCTCGATATCCACGCCCAGCGGGCCATGGCGGTGGATCGCGCAGGCCGATAGCCCGTGGCTGTGGCTCAGGGACAGGTGCCAGCCGGGTGGATTGACGGCGCGGGTCGGGCGTCCGGACACCGGCTGACAGCGCTCGGGGCGCTCGGCACTGGCCCGGGCCAGGGCCTGGCGGATCAGCCAGCGACTGGTTAGGTATTCCTGATGGCGGGTGCCGGACAGCCGGTCCGCGGTCTGCCGTTCGTGCCCGCTCAGCCAGGCCGGTGAGGTGCCTGGGGCCGGGCGGGCCTGGTGGCAGAGCCAGAGCGTGGGCAGTGGGTCAGGGTTGTAGCCGCTGGATGCGCCAGTCATCGCCGTCCTTTGTGTATTCGAAGCGATCGTGCAGGCGGCTGGGCCGGCCCTGCCAGAATTCGATCCGCTCGGGGACGACGCGGTAGCCGCCCCAGAAGCTGGGTAATGGGATCTCGCCCTCGGCGAACCGGCGCTTCATTTCCGCCACCTTCTGTTCCAGCAGGCCCCGCGATGTGATGGCTTTGCTCTGCTCTGAGACCCAGGCCCCGATCTGGCTGCCCCGGGGGCGGGAGGCAAAGTAACGCAGCGACTCGGTCTTGCTGACTTTTTCCACCGGCCCCTGAATCCGTACCTGTCGGTTCAGGCCAAGCCAGGGAAAGAGCAGCGCGGCCCGGGGATTTTCGTCGATTTCCCGGGCCTTGCGGCTGTTGTAGTTGGTATAGAACACAAACCCCTGTTCGTCGAAGTACTTGAGCAACACCGTACGCAGATCCGGCAGCCGGTCGGCCCCCGCGGTTGCCAGGGACATGGCGTTGGGCTCCAGGATGCCGGCCTCGCGGGCATCGTCAAACCAGCGCTGGAATTGTCGGATCGGGTTGTCGTCGAGATCGTCCCGATCCAGGCCCTCGCTCTCAAACTCCCGACGCATGTCGCCGATGTCCATCCGTTCCTCCTGTGTTGCGAACCTGGGGAAAATTACGAGCCCTGAGCATATCGGGTTCACACCGCCGTGTCAGTTGCGGGCTGACAAGGATCGTCGCCGGCGTCTATCCTTGTAACGATAGCGGGCGTGGACGATCCGGCAGGGCCGGATGTCCCGACACCGACCAATACCGAAAAGGAGCATTCCGTGGCTCGGAGCCAGCACCGACGTCGTTTGTTCAGGAATCTGGGCCTGGTGGCCGCCGGCTTGCTCGGCCTGTATGCCCTGGCGGGATTTCTGCTGTTGCCCTGGTGGCTGGAGCGCACGCTGCCGGAGCAGCTCGCGCGCCAAATGGGCTGGCAGGGCGAGGTCACCGGTGTGCGCATCAATCCGTTCGCGCTGAGCGCGGAACTGGATGGCCTGAGCGCCACCGATGGCGCGGGGGAGGAAGTGCTCGGGTTTGACCGTCTGAGCATCGATCTGGCCTTCTTTCCGCTGCTGCGGGGCGTCATCGGCTTCCAGGCCATTCGCCTGCAGGAGCCGTTTGTCCGCGTTGACCTGCTGGACGACTACCGGGTGAACCTGGCCCGCGACTGGCAGGCGAACGGCGGGGCCAGCACCGGGGCAGCGCCGGAGGACACCGCAGAACCGGCGTCGGACGATCCACTGCGCATCTTCTTCGAACAACTGGCGATTGAGGGCGGCGAGCTGCTGCTGCGGGACTACAGCAAACCCGCGCCCGCGGAATTCCGGATTGCGCCGCTGACGCTGGACCTGAACGATCTGGCCACCTGGCCTCGGGGCGAAGAAGCCAGCGCCGATCACCTGAGCGCCGAGATTGGCAGTCAGGTGCTCGAATGGCATGGCGAGTTTTCGCTGGCGCCGCTGTTTTCCCGCGGCACCCTGAAAGTCAGCGAGGTGTCCTACCAAACCCTGGCGCACTTTCTGTCGCCCTACCTGCCCTATCGGTTACGCGGCGGGCGTCTGACGATTCAGACCGACTACGAGCTGCAAGTGCGCGACTCGGTCTTGCTGACCACCCGCAATGGCGAAGTGTCGCTGACCGATCTGGCGGTGGCGATCAGTGACGAGGCGGAGCAGGCCCGGTTGTCCGGCGCCCGCATTGCCATCGATCAGATCGGGTTTGACCTGACCGGTCAACAGCTGGCGGTCGGTCAGGTTGAGGTCGACGGCCTGGCGCTGGCGTTGGCCCGCAATGAAGACGGCGTACTGGACTGGCTGGCACCGCTGCAGGCGAAGGCGGACAATGCCGAACCGGCGGCCCCGGACAGCGGGGGCAGCGGATTCCGGTGGTCGGTCGAAGGGCTGCGTCTGAGCAACGGTCAACTGGTCTGGGAGGATCGGGTTCCAGGCCAGGACGTCAGCCTGACGCTGGACGACCTCGAGCTGGTTGTCGGCCGCCTGTCGCAGCACCTGGACGAACAGGTGGATTACCGCGCGTCAGGCCGGCTGGCCTCCGGTGGCCAGCTGTCGGTTCAGGGCCAGGTGACACCGGCGCCGTTTACCCTGGCGGCGTCGATTGCCGGCAACGACATTGCCCTGGCGGCGTTTGAGCCCTATCTGCGGGAGGGCGCGAACCTGACGGTCGCCGGCGGCGCCTTGTCGGTGGACGGCGAGCTGGATCTGGACGGTCAGAACGAGCCACTGACCGGTACCTTCAGTGGCACCGGCGAGATTGCCGACCTGCAGGTGGCGTTGCCGGACAACAATCAGCCGCTGTTGTCCTGGGCGTCGCTGCAACTGGCGCCGATCGAATACAACGTCAGCCCGGCCCGGCTGGAAATCGGCACCGTCACTCTGAAAGCGCCCGTGGCGGATCTGATTCGCGATCGCGACAACCGCCTCAATGTCGAGCGTATTGCCCGGCCCCCGGCCGAGCCCGCCGACGACGCGGTTGCGTCGCCCCACTCCGAGGAGGCCCCCGGCCTGATCTTCCGGATTGGCGAAGTGGTGGTGGAGGGCGGCGCGGTGGCCTACACCGACCGAACCCTGACCCCGGCCTTCACCACCCGGCTCGATCGGTTGACGGGCACGGTGACCGGGCTGAGCAATGTGCCACCGCAACAGGGCAAGGTCGCCATGACCGCGACCGTGGGCACGTCGGCCAACGTCGATTTCCGGGGTGTGCTCGGTACTCTGGGTACCGAGGATGCCAGCGACCTGGTGCTGTCGCTGAAGAACGTCTCCTTGCCGGTACTGTCGCCGTATTTTGGCCGCTATCTGGGCTACAGCGTCGACAGTGGCAAGATGAATCTGGAGCTGGATTACCGGATTGAAGGTGACCGCCTGAAGGCGTCCAATCTGATGGTGCTGGACCGGCTGGAATTGGGCGCCC